>JANNWK010000552.1:0-9350 GCA_031408355.1 Myxococcales bacterium | reverse complement strand
GCGCCGTCGAAGCGCGCGCGGATGACGCCGTCAGGGTCGATGAACCAGGTTTCAGGGAACAGCTTGGTGCCGTACTTGTCGCGCACGACCGCCGATTCGGCATCGACCAGCACCTCGAACGGGGGATCGCCGCCGCCAAGCACGGACTTCATGGTGTTGCGCGCGTCCTCCGCGTTCTCGTCGGTGGTGATCGTGATCAGCATCACGTTGGGATGGGCCTTCAGGGCCTTGGCCAGGTCGGCAATCGAAGGCATTTCTTCCAGGCACGGACGACACGTCTTGGTCCAGAAGTTCAGAATCACGGCCTTGCCCCGCAGGCTCGAAAGCTTCACCTTGCCCCCGTTGATCGAGGGTAGCTCGAAGTCCGGAGCGAGCCGGTTCTGGGCCGCGTAGGCAGGCCGCAACGCGCACAGTGAAGTGCAAGAGCGCCGCGTTTCGCCGTCCTTGGCGGCCGAAACGAAGCCGTACACCCCAGCTGCGGCGCAGCCGATGAAAGCGAGCTCTGCCAGTCGCGCGAATGCCACGGACTAGTCCCCCTCGTACTCGCAGCGGGCGTCGCACGTCTCGTGCACGATCACGCGCTCGAGCGACGGCAAGCCCGGCCGCAGCTTGTGCCACAGCCAGTGCGCCAGATTCTCGCTGGTCGGGTTCTCGAGGCCGGGGACCTCGTTCAGGTAGTTGTGGTCGAGCTGGTCGTGTAGGGGCTGCCAGAGCGCGTCGAGCTCGCTGTAGTCGATGAACCAGCCCGTCTCCGGGTCCACGGGTCCGAAGACCACGAGCTCGACTTTGAAACTGTGGCCGTGCAGGCGCGCGCATTTGTGTCCCGCCGGCACTCTGGGCAGGCGATGGGCGGCCTCGAACCTCTGCTCTCGAATCAGTCGGACTTTCACGGGGTCGCGCAGTGTAACACGCGCGCTCCGACGTCAAGCCGGGCGGCATTTCAGCGAGCAAGCGGCCCCCAAGGCGTCGCGGTGAGACTTGGTCGCGGCGGCCTTTCAAGCGCGGAGACCAGTCATAGAAGGCTGGACATATGAAACTGCTGCGCGTTCGACAAGTTGTCTTGTCGCGGTGTAGGCCAGTGTCAGGAAGTGCGCGGTGCCTCCCGACCTTGGCCCTGAAAAGTCTAGAAATTTGGCCTGGCGCGCGGCGCCCGCGGCACTCACACTTTTGGCTCTGCCTGAGCTGCGCCCGCGCATCTTTCGCCGATGGCTGGACACGCTGCCCGAAAGTCCCAAACCGGATGCGAAAATCGGAAAGCTTCCACGCAGGCACTCACATAGACGGAGTGTGGTCATGTACTTAGTACCCAAACGTTATTCCGCGCTCGCGCTGACGCTCGCCGTGACCGGCCTCGTTGCCGGCTGTTCGCCCGATGCAAACGAGCTCCCGGCGAAAAATACGAACAGCGGTGGAGCGAGCGGCATTGGCGGCGCCGGCCCCGGCCCCGACCCGGCGGCCTGCAACGGCGCCCCCAACCTGCTCCGAGCACCGATGCGGCGGCTGTCGCGCTTTGAATACAACAACATCATGCGGGACTTGCTGCAGGACACGTCGCGGCCTTCCGACGCTTTCCCGCCTGAGGTGATCGGCAACGGCTTTGGTAACGACGCGGACCAACAGGGCGTGGGCGCCGAGCTGGCCAACCAGTATATGCTGGTGTCGGAGACGGTAGCCGCTGCTGCCACCACGCCGGCCCGCATCGGCGCGCTCGCGGCCTGCGCCGCGCAGATCACGCCGGCCTCGGACGCCGCCGCCGAAACGGCCTGCGTTCGCACCATCGCGGAAACCTTCACCCCCAAGGCTTATCGGCGACCCCTCGTGGCGGGCGAGGCGGATAGCCTGGTGGCGCTCTTCCAGGTGATTCGAGCGACGTCGGATTTCGCTACCAGCGTAGCGACCATGCTTGAGGGTGTGCTTCAGAGCCCCGAGTTCATCTACAAGCCGGAGTTCGGTGTCCCGCTGGCCGGGCGCACGGACGTGCTCCAGCCGACCGGCCACGAGCTGGCCACGCGGCTGGCCTCGCTGTTCTGGGCCTCCACGCCCGACGCGCCGCTCTTGGCTGCTGCCGCGGCGGGCGAACTCAGCGGAGCCGCTGGCGTCCGCGCCCAGGCGGAACGCTTGCTGGCCGATCCGCGCGCCCGTGAGGTGGTGGCCTACTTCTTCGACAAGGTCCTGCCGATCTCGGACTTGAGGTCCCTCAAGCGCGACGCGGTGATGTTTCCAACCTTCAATCCCAAGGTGGGCTCGCTTCTGCGTCAGGAAACGCAGACGTTCCTGGAGCATCAGATCTTCTCCGGCGCCGCTGGGGCCGGGACCTGGCCGTCCGTGTTCACCGCGGGCTACACGTTCCTCAACGAGGAGCTGGCCGCTTTCTACGGCGTAGCGGGAGTCACGGGCGAGGAGTTCCGTCAGGTGAACCTCGACACGACGAAGCGGACCGGGCTCCTGACGCAGGCGGGCATCTTGGCCGGCCCGGTTCACGCCAATAACTCCAATCCGGTGCTGCGCGGCTCGTTCGTGGTGCAGAAGTTGCTCTGCCAGACCATCCCCTTCCCGACCGGCGAGATTGCCGCCATGGTGAAGCTTCCCGACGAGGCGAGCGCTCCGACGGCGCGCGGTCGCTACACGGCGCACTCCACGGTCCCGGTCTGTAACTCCTGCCACCAGCTCCTGGATCCAGCCGGTTTCGCGCTCGAGAACTTCGACGTCGTGGGCCAGTGGCGTGCTCAGGAGAACGGCGAAACCATCGACGTCTCAGGCAGCCTCCCGCTGGTCGGTGCGCCCTTCAATGGAGCCGTGGAGCTCGGGCAAAGGCTGGCCGCGTCCGAAACGGCGCAAAATTGCTTTGCGAGCCACTGGATTAACTTCGGCTACGGCCGAACGGTGACGGCCAACGAGGCCTGCACCGTTGAATCAATTCAAACCAAGTTCAAGCAAGCCGATTACAACGTCCAGAAGTTGCTGGTGGAGTTGACTCAATCGGCTGCGTTTCTCTATCTGCCGACGGTGCGGGAATGAATCTCATGGGAAAGTTTCGACTCAATCGACGGACTGTCTTGCGTGGTGCTGGCAGTATTGCCATCGCGCTCCCCTGGCTCGAAGTCATGGGCGAGCAGAAGGTGGCCCACGCCCAAGCTGCTGGGGACGCCAAGCGCTTCCTGAGCGTTTATACGCCGGGCGGCACCGTGGCCGAGAACTTCTGGCCCACCGGCTCCGAAGCGGCGCCGGTATTCGGTTCGATCCTGGCTCCGCTCGAGCCGCTGAAGAGCAAGATTTTGGCTCTGGAGGGGCTGGATTACAAGTGCAAGGCGGGCGAACAACACCAGGCCGGTATCATCGCGTTCCTGACGGGCAGCAAGCAGGACGGGTCGCCGAACAATTACTCTTCCTACGCCTCGATCGATCAGGTGATCGCGTCGAAAATTTCGAAGGGCATCAAGGCCAAGCCGAGCCTGCTCATGGCGGTTCGCTGGGCCACGGGCAAGAGCAAGGGTCAGCTGCACCCTATCAACTCGATGAACTTCGAGGACACGCCGCAGAAAACGCCGATCTCGCCCTTGCTAGATCCGGTGGCGATTTACAACGAGCTGTTCGGGAATCTCGAGCCCGGCGGCGCCCCGGCCGCCGACGCACGCATGGCGCGCCGTAAGTCCGTCTTGGATTTCGTGGACAAGCGTTACGTCAGCCTGGCGGCCAAGCTTGGCGCTTCCGACAAGACCCGCCTCGAGGACCACCTGTCCAAGATCCGCGACATCGAGCTGGGGCTCGACAAGGGTGTGGTCGGCGGCGGGGTGTGTCGCCAGCCCACCAAGGTCGACACGACGGGTTACAATCCGACCACCGGGCTCAACTCGAACGACGTCGGTGGCATCCTGGACGTTTCGACCGACAATCTGATCCCCACGGCTGGCAAGCTGATGATGGACATGATGGTCATGGCGTTCGCCTGCGACATCACGGCCGTCGGCTCGTTCCAGTGGACCGACACGGAGGCTAAGCACACTTTCCCGTGGCTGAATGTGGACGGAAAGGTCCTGTCCGAGCACCACCACTTCTACCAGCATGACGGTGGCTACAAGCCCATCGAGCTCACGGAGATCTACAAGTGGTACTCGGAGATGCACTTCTACCTGCTGGACGCGATGCAGAAGGTCGACATGGGCGGCCACACCCTGCTTGACGAGAGCGTCGTGGTCTTCGGCTCGGAGCTGGCGCATCCGCCGGCCCACACCGCCACCAGCCTACCCTTCCTGCTCGCGGGCGGCGGCGGCGGCCTCACGGGGGGTCGCCACTTGAACTACGGTGGTCGGAGCCACAACGACCTGCTGGTTGCGATCCTCAATCTCTTCGGGGACGCGCGGACTTCTTACGGCGACGCTGCGTTCAACAACGGCGCGCTCTCGAATCTGAAGGGTTAGGGCGCCGGCCCTTCCGTTGCGCGGCGGTAGCTGCCAGCCCAAGTTGGCGTTGGCAGCGAGCGTCCGCCCCATGCCTTCGGACGAGTGCACGGGCGGCGGGCGGTACGAGGCTGGCGTTGGTGGCCGGGTGCTCTGGGAGTCGTGGCGTTTGGTCGTCGGTGGCGCGGGCCACGGCGGGCTAGTGTAGGGTAGCCAGCGCCAGGGTCCCCCCGGGGGGCCAAAGGAGTTAGCCAGTTGGGCCCAGCACCACGGAATCGCGCTAGTCGAAGCACTTTTCCCCGGTGGCTCGGGTTGGCGGTTTTCTATGTCCCCTCGGCTGCCTTCGCTCAGGCGGAGGCCTACCGACTGCAGTTGGTGCGGGGAGACGGCGCGGCGACCTGCGCCTCGGCGGAGGCCGTTGCGAGTGATGTGGTCTCCCGTCTGGGCCGTGATCCGTTCGGAGCGGGAGGCACTCGGGCGATCGAGATCGGCGTGGCGCGCGAACAAGAACGCTGGCTTGCCAAGGTCTACCTGCGCGTCGAGGGCGCGGAGGACGACGCCGTGCGGCTCATCGAGAGTGACGCGCCAGACTGCGCGGACTTGATGCGGTCGGTCGCGTTGGCGGTTGCGCTCGCGATAGCGCCCGATGCGTCTCCGGCACCGGCACCGGCACCGCCGCCGCCGCCGCCACCGCCGCCACCGCCGCCACCGCCGCCACCTCGCCCGGCCCGCGTCGCCGAAAGCTCGCGCCTGCACGGGAGCCTTTCCGCGCGGGGCATCGTGTCGCCGAACCTGCTGCCATCGCCGACTGTGGGCGGAGCCTTCGCCGCGAGCCTGCGCTTCGGACGCCTGGTGGGCGCGTCCGTGGGAGTGCTGTTCTTCCCCGAGAGCGAGCTCAGCATGCCTCGGGCCGAGCTGGGTTTCGGGATCACCGCAGCTTTCATTTCAGGCTGCTTGTGGGCAAGGGTGAGCGACCCGCAGATCTTCTCGTGCATCGGGTCACGGTTGGGCGCGCTCCACGCCGTGGTCTACCGCCCCGAGCCGCGCGACGCCGGCGCCCAGTGGTGGTGGGCCATGTCGTCGGAGCTTGCGGTGCGCCAGCATCTCTTGGGCGGCGTCTTTGTGGAGGCGGGGATCGCGGCCGTTTTTCCGCTCATCCGTCATCGCTTTCAGGTCGGCGCTGAACGCGCGCCGACGTACCAACAGGGGCCGGCTGTCGCCGAGGGATTTGTGGGCCTCGGCCTGCGATTCGACTGAGCCATGTCCGGGAAACCCGACAGCCTCGAGCAAGTCAGCGCCACGGCTCCGGCCGGGGAGACTCCACTTACGGTGACCGCCGTACATCAACAACACGGCAAGTTCGTGTGGCGGACACTGTTTCGTTTGGGGGTCCGGGCACCCCACATCGAGGACGTCTACCAGGAAGTATTTCTGGTCGTGCACCGCCGACTTCGGTCGTTCACGGGCGCCAGTGCCATCACCACCTGGCTGTACGAGATCTGCTTCCGCGTCGCGGTGGGCTACCGAAGAAAGGCCCATTTCCGACGTGAGGAACTCGTTTCAGATTGGTCTGAGTTTAATGCGTTGAGCGCGCCCATTCCTTCCCCCGAAGCTCAAGTTGCGACCCTGCGCCAAGCGAAACAGCTGGAGCGGATCCTGGACGCGATCCCGCTCGAGTATAGAGTGGTGTTCGTCATGTTCGAGGTCGAAGGCCTCAGCTCCGAAGTCATCGCGGAGAGTATTGGTGTGCCGGTCGGGACGGTGTATTCTAGGCTGTACCGCGCGCGGAAGCGCTTCGCCGCGTTGCTGTCGCGGATCCGACCTGAGCAGATGGAGAATAAGCCGTGAGCAGTCCCCAGCGTTGGCTCCTTTCGAGCGACGCGCCGTCGGGTGCGCAGCAGCTGCTGGCTTCGGCGCCGGAGCCGCCTGCCTTTTCGGAGGAAGTCCGCTACAGATTGGCCATTGGCATCGCCAAGACGGCAAGCTTGCCGATCGCCGCCGCCGCTTGGTCCGCGTTGATCGCGAAGGGCGCCCTGGTGGCCGCTGCCGCCACCGGTGGGGGCCTCGTCGTCCATGTTGCGTCGCGCGCGCCCCAGGCGCCGATGGGCGCGGCCCCTGTCAGTGTGGTGCGGGCGCCAGCCGTCTCGCTTTCGCCGAGCGTCGCGCTGCCTCAGGCACTCCCGCCTGAGCTTGCGCTGCCAGCCCTCGAGAAGGCCCCTCAGCTCAGGCTTGATCCACGTGTCGCCGAGGCCGAGCTGCTCGAGAAGGCTCGCGCCCTCGTGGCAACGAACCCTGCCAGCGCGCTGAAGCTGGCGACGCAACACGGTCGTGAATTTCCCTCGGGCCGTCTGGGAGCGGAGGCAGACCTCATCGTCGCCCAATCGCTGCTCGGCCTCGGCAAGACGGATGCGGCGCGCCAGCGCGCCGAGGCGAGTCTGCGTCGCTATCCCAACGGTATCTACGCACCCAAGCTCCGCCAAATCGCCGGGCGCTAGCGCTGAATCACGCCGGTGAAGCGCGTGAGATCGTGAAAATCAGTGCTTTCGTGCGGGTCGATCACGAAGTCGACGGTCGACCCGAGCGCCAGCGTGGCGGGCAGCTCGTAGTCGAGGCCGGCCCCGTCCGTCCCGGCGATGAAGCTCGAGTACAGCTCCACGCCGTCCACGAGGATGCTCGCGTCGATGCCGTTGGAGGCAGACGTGTCCATCTTGGCAAGCTCGCCTGTGATCACAACGTCGCCCTCGAAGGTGCTGACCCAACGGCGTATCACCGGTTGCAACAGCGGCGTGCGGTTGCCGCCGGTCATGACGCCATTGGGATGTCCACCCAGCCGAAATAGCTGCGCCCAGGACTGGCCGGGAGCCGCGGCCCAGCAGTCCCAGACATCACCCGACACCGGCACGTAGTCCATCACGACCGAGAGCTCCGTCATCAGCTCGAAACCGGCGTCCCCTGTCACGTTTTCATAGCCGTAGTACCAGCCGCGAAAACCCTGCACCAACGAGAAATCTGCGACCGAGTCGGCGATGAGGTGAGACGCCTGTTCGCTCGCACCGCCGCTACCGGCGCTGCCGTCCGCGCCGCCCTGCCCGTCGCCCGCCTGGGCCTGCGGGACCATGGGGGCGAACCCGCCTTGGCCGGCCTGCCCGCCGCCCCCTGCCTGGCTCGCTGTGGCGAGCAACACGTCAGGCGAGCAGCTGGCCAGCTGCGTCACGGCGAGCGCTACGACCAGGCAATGGGTCGTGCCAGCTCGTAGGTGGGCGCGGCGGTCACTCAAACTCCATTCTCCAACGGACGTCCGCTCCCAGGTTGCCGAGCGCGGAGCTCGAGATGTCGTTGACGTTGTCGTACGAGCCTTCGATGCTCACCCGCGGGCTCAGCTGCCACTCGACGTTCGAACGGATCTCGCGGGACTCGGCGACGCCGCTGGTCACGTTCGCGCGGATCCGCTCCGCCAGCCGTTTGCCGATGGTGACGGTCGGCTCAGTGCGACCGGTGCGTGACGAGTACGCGCTGCCGAAACGCAGCTCGTCGATAATCGGGACGGCGTCGGCGACGGCGCGATCGGCGCCGGTGAGGGTACCGAGCGCTTCTAGCGCCACGCTCTCGCCGACGCTGGCGGACTGCGCCTGATCGAGCTCGGCACGGGTGAGGCCGACGGTGATGAGCAGGAAGATGTCATCCTGCGCGAGCGCGGGATCGCTGGTCAGATCGATCTTGAGTTTGTCGGCGTCTCCGTGGGCGTGCAGGGTGATGCGGAAGCGTCCGCCCCGAGCGGCGGAGGCGGCTCCGGGCGCCGCGCCAGGGCCGCCCGCGGGGGTTGGGCCCTGGCTGGCTTGGGACGCGGTGTTGTAGCGGCGGTACTCGGTGACGGCCGTTACGTCCACGCGCGGCGCGATGCGGGTCACGTCGTCGAAGCGCACGCGGCCTTCCTTGATCTCGAAGTCGCTGCGCCGCAGCTTGATCCGGCCACCGGGCTTGATGCTCACGTCGCCGCGGAGCCCGTAGCGAGCGTTGGTGCCCGCAAGGTCGAGCCCCTGTTCGTCGAGCAGCAGCTCGGCTTCAATCAGGTTGTTCTGCAGCTTCAAGGGTCGCTCGGAACGGATGCTAATGTCGAGCTCGATGGCATCGTCGTTCGGATCGTAGGCTTCGAACTCCGTGCGCTTGCCGCGTTGGGTAAGCGACGAGATGTCCGCCGTCATCGTGACGGGTCGCCGGTACTCGAAGCTCTTCAGCGTGACGTTGCCTCGCAGGCGTGGCAGCGCACGGTCGTTGGCTTCACGCGCAGGTTGGAAGGTGGCAACGAGATCCGCGTCCGCCGTGGCGCGGATGCCGTTGGTACTGGGAATGGACAGGTTGCGGCCCGTGATAGTGAGGCTAGCCGTACCGAGCTCGAAGCCGCGGAGCGGCGCACCACCGCTCAGGGCGATCGTCCCGGCGCCGAAGCGGGCGCTGCCACGCACGATGTTGATCTCGCTGCCGTCCAGGGCCAACCCGAGCCGAATATCGCTGAGGGGCGTGGCCAAGCCGTGCAGCGCCACCTCGCCCTTCGCAAGCTCGAAGCCACCTTCGTAGCGCGGGGCGGCGAGTGGGCCCTGAACTCGCAGCTTGCCGGAAAGCATGCCTTCGGCGCGCTCCACTCGCGGTACGAGGCCGAGCAGCGTGGCCAGTGGCAGCGGTCGCAAGCCAAAGGAAGCATCGAGTTCGGCGCCCTGGCCCAGCTTGCTCACCTGGGCCGCGACGTCGAATGTGGCGGCCTGTCCGCGGGGCGTCGTGAGCTCAAGGGCCAGCGCAGGCACGACGAGCTTGCCCTGCTCCAGAGCGAGAGGGGTTGCGCCCGGCAACACCCGTACTTGGTAACCAGCGTAGGCCGCGCGCAGGTCGCTGATGCTGGCCGTGCCGCTGGCCGTACGCGGCTCGTCGATTTCAAGCCGCTCGATGTTGAGCAGGCCG
>JANNWK010000551.1:0-2396 GCA_031408355.1 Myxococcales bacterium | reverse complement strand
CTCGGAAGATCTGTGCGCGCTCGCCGATCAGCGTGAGCGAACCCGTGTCGGCCGAAACGAAGGCCGAGCGCCCGCTCGCGAGCTCAAGCTCCGTGCCCGAAGCGGCGAGCTGCGCCTTGCCCGAGGTGACCAGCCAGATTTCAGGCCCGTGGACGGGCAGTGTGAGCGCAGCTCCAGCTAGCTCGAAGCGTGAGAGTTGGAACTCGCGGGCGGGCGTGGCGTAGATGAGCTCGGCGCCGTTCGCGCGCGCGTGCAACGGGGCTATGGGTAGCACGCTGAAATCCAGCACGCGCAACAGCTCGGCGACGTTGACGTGCTTCGGTGTCAGTCCGCCGCGCAGCACGTTGTCGGAGCTGGCCATGATTTCTACGCCCGTCCCTTCCAGGTAGGCGTGCAGGTTGCCGGCGGGTAGGTAGATGGCTTCGCCAGCCTTGAGCTTGACCAGATTGAGCATGAGCGCGACCACGATGCCCACGTCCCCCGGGTAGAGCGCGCCGATCCTGGATCCCCACGCGAATTCATCCGAGTACGCGGCGCTGGCCCGGTCGCGGCAGGCTTCGGCGGTGAGCTCTGCGAGGCGGCGCCGCTCTTCGGGCGATTCCTGCAGCAACGCTGAAAAGAGCTGCTTTAGCCCAGCCGCGTTGGGCTCGCGCCTCAGCCGGGCGACGTACGGAGTAAGCTCGTCGACCGCTAGCTCGTCGAACAGGGCGAGCGTGCCTGAGACCTCGCGGAAGCCGCAGAGCGCCCAGAAGTCGCCGAGCGCGCACAATAGCTCCGGCTTGTGGTTGCGATCCTTGTAGTTTCGGTTGGGCGCGTCGAGAGCAAGCCCGAGCGCTTCGTCGGCGGCGAAGCCTGTTTGCGCTTGGATTTGTGAGGGGTGAGCCTGCAGCGAAAGCGGGGAGGCTGCGGCCAGCACCTTGAGCAGGAAGGGCAGCTTGGCGCTGTATGTGGCCTGGACTTGCTCGCCCAGGAGTGAACGCGGGTTCGCGTCGATGGCAGCGAGCAGGGTTCGCCCGTCCCGTTGAAGCCTGGAAGGTGCTAGCGGGTGGGCGCCCATCCACAGCTCGGCTTGGGGCGTGGGGCAGGGCGAGCGGTCGCCCAGCAGCTCGGCGATAGCCGTGTGCGAGCCCCAGGCATAGGGCTGAATCACGTTGTCGAGCTGTTCCAACATGGCTTCAGGTGCGGGGAAAAATGAGTGCGTAGGCATGGGGCGCCCAGCTGTAGAGGAAGGCTTCCTTGCCACTGCCTGCTCGATCGTAGTGCGGGTACCAGGGCAGCGCCTGCCAGGCCTCAGAGTCCCCAATCTGCTCGGGCATGACTAGATCGAGCTCGACGTAGCTGTCGCCGGTTGCCCTCGCCAGCTCTGGGCCGAACGAGAAGGTTTCGCGCCCCGAGCGGGGCAAGAGATCGTTGTGCATGGCGCCGCCGTAGGCCACGATCAGGCGTTGTGGGTCGCGGAGCGCGAGCAGCTTTTGTACGTCGCGCTGGGTGACCTCCTTGAGCATGCTCAGCATCTCCTCGATGTCGCGGGCACCGGCGCCTGAGATCTTGGCGTACTGTTCGCAGCTCGGGACGAGCGCGTGGGGTTGGATTTTGAGGACCTTGGCGCGGTGACCGAGCTCCAGGAATTCGTTTTGGTTGGTCGAGGCCTGCGGGGCTGTCACCGCTTGCTGTTGCTTCTGAACCTGCTGCTCCACTTTTCCGCAGCTGCCGTTGGCCGTCCAGAGCTCGATCACCAGATCCGTGGCTCTGGGGGCGAGGCGTGGCAAGAGCGTGTCCATGAAGCGACGCGTCGTGGAGGGCAACTTGGGGAGAGCGCTCTGCAGGTGAGCCTCGCCGATGGCCAGCACGCGCGGCGAGTCTGCGAGCACGTGGTCGAAGGCGGCCTCGGTGGTCGCGAAGGCCTTGCACTGGAGCGCGCCGCATTCGCGATAGTTCGGGGTAGGGACGGGGGTGGGGACCGCGCTCGGAGCGTTTGTGGCGGGCGCAGCAGGGCTCGTCGGGGCTACTCGGGGCTCCACCGCGACTCGCGCGCCGCTTCCTACGCAGGCCACGGCAGCACCGAGACTGAACAGGAGCGGTAGCGTTCTCAACGTTGCCACAGGCCTACGTTACCCAAAGAAGCTGCCCGGCGCAGCTGTCATGGGCGGGCGAAGAGCCGGAGATCGCTGCGCTCGACCCAGCCTTCGCTGGCGCCCCATTCTACGCGACAACGTCCGTCGGTCTGCTCCAGCACGTAGACCATGGCGCCTTCCGGGGCGCTTGTGTCTTCGCCGCGCCGGGCCGGGAGCGGTCGTCCCTGGGCGTCGAGCAAGCGTGCCTCGGTGACCACCACCACGGCGGGTGTGGTGCTCAACCTGAAGCGCAGCGAGGCGTACGCCCCGGATCCGAAAGCT
>JANNWK010000550.1:0-1981 GCA_031408355.1 Myxococcales bacterium | reverse complement strand
CACCGCCAAGCGCGACGTGAACCTGACGCCTGACGGCAAGCTCGCGTTCGTGAGCCGGGTCGGGAAGGACTACGTGACGGTGGTCGACGTGGAGCAGGGCGCCTTCAAGGACATCCAATTGCCCGGCGTCGTCACGGATCTGGATTTGAGCGCGGACGCTTCGATGGCGGTGGCGATCGTTCGGCAACCCACGTTGGCGGTCGTGCCGCCGGTTGTGGTGGGAGGCGAGGGAGGACAAGC
This sequence comes from Myxococcales bacterium, assembly GCA_031408355.1. Classification (GTDB taxonomy): domain Bacteria; phylum Myxococcota_A; class Polyangia; order Polyangiales; family Polyangiaceae; genus PMG-095. The sequence goes on along the minus strand of JANNWK010000550.1, from coordinate 1,741 downwards.
GGGGGAGGCAGCGATGAGCGGGGGAGGCGAGGCCGCCGGGGGGACGGCGGGGGTCGCCGGGGCGAGCGGCGCGGGCGAGCTGGGCATGGGTGGGGCGGGGGAACTGGCCGGCGGCGGCGGTGCCGCCGGCCAAGGGCAGTTGGGCGAGGGTGGCGCGGGTCCCGGACCTGTGGCGCCGGCCCACTCGCTGGCGGTGTTACTGCCGGCGGCCAGCATTTTTAGCGACCCCACGCTCTTCGACATCGTCAAGATTGAGGAGCTGTTCGGCAGCGTGGAGCTTGGTCAGAACGGCGCGACGGCCCTCCTCTACTTGAACGGAGCGCCGAATTCGCACCTCACGTTGCTCGGGCTCGAGGCAGGCGCCGGCTACAAGCAGCATCGCACCGTGGACGTGAAGCTGCCGGTATTCTCGGTCGTTTCGACGCCCGACGGGGCTCACGCGGTGGCGCTATTGAAGCCGCCTGCCGGCAGTGCTCGGCCCGGCGCCTTTGCGGTCGTGCCGGTCGCCCAGGATCTGCCGTCGAGGATCGAGGGCACGGTGGCTGCGACGGTTCCCGATGATCTCGGACTGCTCGACCCGGCCATGGTCGCGATTGACGACACGCGCGCCCTGGTGACCGTGACCAATCGCAGCGACCAGCACGTGGCCTATTTGGTGAGGATGCCGGAGCTGGTGATCGACGCCGTCCCGCTTGCCAGCCTGCCGCTCGCGCAGGCGAGCGGCATCGTGCGCGCAGCGAACAAGGCGTTCGTGGCCCAGCGACACCCTGAAGGCCGCATCACTTTCATCGATTTGAACACGGCCGAGAGTCACACGCTCACCGGGTTCGAGCTTTCCTCGCGGGTGTCCAATGCAAACTAGACTGGCCTACGCTGGGAGCTGCGCGGCCTTGCTGGGCCTGCTGTGTCTGCGCTGCGGCGCCGGCGGCAGCGACTCCGAGCTGAACCTGAACGGAGCTAGCCCTGGCGGGCCCAGCTCGGGCAACGCGCTGGGCGGAAGTGGCAACGGCGTCGGCCTTGGGTCGGAGCCGCCCCGCGGCGGGAGCTCCGCGAGCTCGGGTGGCGCGGCTTCGGGAGGCGCGCCTGTGATCGTGGTGCCGCCTGAAACCGAAATCGAGCAGTCCTTCCTGGCGCCCGTGGTCAGCGGCAAGTACGTGTTCAGCGCGAACCCCAAGAGCGGGCGTGTCGCTGTGATCGACGCCGAGACTTACGCCGTCCGGCTCTTCAATGCCGGCTTCGGTCCGAAGTACCTGACGGCGCTGCCTGGCGGAAAAGCAGCGATTGTCATCAACTACCAGAGCCACGACACCACGCTGTTCCGGCTCGCCGGCGATGAGGTAACGGTCGACGAGCACGCGCTGCCCGTGCATGGGGACGCCAACGCCTGGGCCGTGAGCCCGGATGGTCGATTCGCTATTGCCTGGACCCGCAGCGAGAGCGATGTAGCGCAGGACCCAACGGCGGGCTCGCAGGACGTGAGCGTGCTGGATTTGGAAAAGTCGCAGTCCACTCGGCTTTCGGTGGGCTTCAACCCGACTCAGGTGAGCGTGGACGCTGCCAGCACCCGGGTCTTCGTCGTGAATGACGAGGGCATCAGCGTCGTCACGCTGGGCGACACCCCGTCGGTTTCGTCGCGTGTGCGGGTTTCCGACGATCCACTCGAAGAGCAGGTCGCGCGGGATGTCAGCATCAGTCCGGACGGCGATTTCGCGGTAGTTAGGATCCAGGACAGCAGCGCGCT
>JANNWK010000549.1:0-6214 GCA_031408355.1 Myxococcales bacterium | reverse complement strand
GCCGCCGCCTCCAGCCACCGCCCATAGAAACCGGGCGACTTTGGCCTACTGGCCGACATTGGCTCGTTGGCCTCAAGCGCGCTTCTGGCCGTGAACAGTCTCGCAACCATCTTGGTTACGTTTACCTACATCAACCTACCTATGAGAGCAAGTAACGGCACCCTGGGGGTCCAAAGGGTCGGCCCGCTGCCGGTCGGTCCGGCCTCACTTATGGAAACGTCCTCGGGTGAGGCCCCAAGCTTGAGTACCGGCTGGCCCGGAGAGTACGATGGCCGTTCTTTTGGCTCAGGGGTGAAAAGCACCATGATGGGACACGGCCGAACACAGCGAAATTCAACGAGAATGAAGCGGCAACGGCTGCTGCCTTTGGCCGTCCTGCTTGGCGCTCTCTCCACGGCAACCGCTTGCCGTACGGACAGCGACAACATTCGGGCCTGGGCGAGCAAGTCGCAGGGCCCGCGCAAGCTCGTGTCCGTGCTGACGCACGACAAGTACGCGATGGACCTGCGAATCGAGGCCGCGCTCATGCTCGTGAGCATGAAGCCCCGAGGCGGGCGACGGATAGGCATTCAGGGCACCGATGATCAGCCCGGGCTCATCGACGCCCTTGGAGCCATGCCACCGGCAGCCCGAACCGCCATCGTGTCTCGACTCGTGCCGAAGCTGCAGGAGGAGATGCAGAAGCCGCTACCTCCGGCGCAAGCAGGCCGCGTCGCCGCGGATCCAACCATCCCTTACAAGGACGCCGCGTTCGCGCTCTTGACCCACGAAGAGGGAGTGCTGCTCCGGGACGAGGCGCTGCGCAAGAGCCTCAAGACGACGCTCGCAGGCTGGACCTCCACTAACTTCGCGGAGCGCCTGGACGACTCGTCGCAGATGTTCGGCATGCAGCAGGTGCTGCGAGAGCTCAAGGCGGACGGCGTGCGTTCCCTTCCGGACCTCATCGCTCCCGGGGCCGGGAAGATCGACCGAGTAGCCGAAATGATCGCGGATTTCGGAGATGAGCCAACCAAAGCGAAGGCCAGCGAAAAGCTGGTGGCCGTCGCCAAGGAGGTGAACTCCGACACCTGGATCAAGCAGAAGGCGCCGGGCGTGGAGGCCGCTAACAAGGCCTCCAAGCTTGCGCCCACGCCCGAGCAATTCAAGGGGCAGCTCGCGAAGTTTCAGGAGGAGGAGCTGCTGCGCGTCTTCTCGTCGATGAAGCGAGTGGGCGGCAAACCGTCGGTCGATTTCTTGCTCGGCTTCACGCAGGACAAAGCGCAGGATGAGCGGCGCCGCGCTGCCGCCATAGCCGCGCTCCAGGGCAATCTGGACAAGAGCAACACCGCGCACGCCCAAGGCATGCTGGCTATCGCGGCCGGCGCCGACACCCCAGACGCGGTGCGCGACGCTGCGCTCCAGCGCGTGGGCGAGTTTCCGCGACCCCTCGTAGTGGAGAAGCTCTACGAACTGTTCAAGGACGCAAACTGGAAGGTCCGTTGGGTGGCCGCCGAGCTCGTCCTGAAAATGAGCGAGACCCCTCAGCTTCCCGAGTTTTTCACGAAACTGGGGCAAGCCGAGAACATGGCCATCACCGAGCCGCTCAAGTACGGGCAGCTGATCGCGGTAATGAAGGGCACACCGCCAGCGGGTGACGTAGCGGCGAAGTACGCCGGCACGGGTCACCCCGTCCAGGCGCGTCTGTCCGCGCTCGGCTACTACTATAACGTTGGCACAACAGCGGATCTGCCCAAGCTCGCGAGCTACGCCTCGGATCGGACAGCCACGCCGAAGTGCAAGCCCGACGCCAAGGAGTGCGACTGGAAGTGCGTCGTCCGGGGCGAGAAGGGCGAAGAGACGAAAGAGGTCTCGACACTGGGTGAGTTCGTCGAGCACTGTGTAAAGCCCGCGATGGAGAAGCGCGCTCCTGCGAAGAAATGACCCCTGCCCGCGCTTGAGCCCGAACGGCACTCACTTGGTAGAGAGATGACGGCGGAACCTAACAAGAAGACCCAGCGCACATTCCAGTGCAAGGAAGCTGTGTGGCAGAAGTTCGAGCAGATGGCGCGCGAGCTAGAGTGCTCCGTCGACTACCTGGTCAACGATGCCATGAAGCAGTACGCGCGGCAGCGGGGCTACGGCGCCGGTCCTGGCTCGCCCTCGGTGCCGCCGCCCATGGCCGCACCGCCCGCCTCAAGCGCGGCCCCGTCCTCGGGCCCGCCGCTCCCGCCACCACCCCTCGTCGCCCCTCCGCCGCCGGCGCCCTCCAAGGCCGTTCCGCCGCCGCCCGCACCTGGCAAGCGAGGCGCGCCTCCGCCGCCCGCGCCGTCCACGTCGGCCGGGGCCGCGGCGTTGCCTGCTCCGCCGCCCCCCCCAGGCTCGGTCTTGCCCGCCCCGACGAAGCGAGCGCCGGGCGCCCCTCCGCCACTCGCAAGTGGTGGCGGGCGCAGCATGCCGCCGCCGCCGCCCTTGCCCGGAGCGCGCGCCTCCGCGACCGCGGGGGCCATGCCGGCGCCAGGTGGCGCGGGCGCCAAGCTCACCATCAGTTACCAGGGCGAGAGCTTCGTGGTCACGAAGGACCGCTTCATCATTGGCCGCGGCAAGCAGTCGAGCGACCTTACGATTAAGGACCCGAACGTGTCGCGCCAACACGCGATGATCGAGTTCTCGAGCGGCCAGTATTACATCGTCGACATGGGCTCGACCAACGGCGTTGAGTACAACGGCCAGCGCGTTCAGCGCAAAGTCATCTCGCAGGGCGACTCGTTCCGGGTTTGCGACCACGAGCTGAAGTTCAGCTTCAGTTAGGCCGAGCGGGGGCCAATGCGCCGCACCATCGCTCCTGCCCTCGCTTTGGTGCTGTCGGCGAGCGGCAGCAACTCGTCGGCGGCATTCGAAGCGCCCCGCGAGATTCGAAGCGTGGAGGTGCAGAGGCGAGACGAGCCCTTGTTCGCCGAGCCCAGCAAGGGGGCGGCGCGACGTGGCGCAGCTGCGCGAGGAGCGCGCCTGCCGGTATTCGAGGTTGCTCGAGGCGGCGGCTGCAGCGGCCGCTGGTTCTCGGTGGGCCCGCTAGCGTGGATCTGCGAGGAAGGCGCCCAGCCGTCGCCCATGCAAGCCCCGCCGGAGCGAGAACCAGAGCCCACCGCCGACGGGCTCCCCTACGCCTACTATTTCGTCGGCAAGGACGGGTCGTTCGGCTACGACGACTTGCTCAGCGCCGAAGAAGGTGTTCCTTCGACTCAGTTGCTGCCCGGCTTCGGCGTGGCCATCCGACGCGAAGGGCAGAAGCCGAGCGGCGAACGTTTTGGCCTCACCACGCACGGCTTCTGGGTCCCGCTGCGCGACCTCAACCGTGTCGCCGCCCCAAGCTACCGTGGCAGCCCAGTGGGCGACGCGCTCGACGTCGGATGGATCAGTAGCGAGAAGGCACGCCTCCGCGTAGGGCCGGGGGAGGCTCCTGCCCGCGTGCCCCAGCTACCCCGACAAACCCGAGTCATGTTGCTGGAGGAGGCCACGCTGCAAGGCAAGGCTTGGCTACGCGTCGGCGAAGGCCTGTGGCTGCGAGACACCGACCTCGTCCGGCCGAGTCGCCTGCCTCCACCTCCGGAAGTGCGCGCTGGGGAGCGCTGGCTCGACGTCGAAATCGAAACACAGATCGTGACGGCCTACGTCGGCGCCCAACCGGTGTTCGCAACGTTGGTCTCAACGGGTCGCGGCCAGGAAGGCTCGGAACTCGCCACGCCCCAAGGGCTTCACCGGATCTGGGTCAAGCTTGAGACCAGCGACATGGACAACCTGGACAACCTGGAAGCCAATGAGAGCTACGCCATTCAGGCCGTGCCGTGGGTCATGTACTTTCAGAAGGGCTACGGGCTCCACGGCACGTTCTGGCACCGCGCCTTTGGCCGAGTCCAAAGCCACGGGTGCGTGAACTTGAGCCCTTCGGACGCCGAACGCCTCTTCAACTGGACCAGCCCTCGGCTGCCCAACGGCTGGAGCGCCGCACTGCCTACCGCCTACGAACCGGGTAGCCTCGTCCGAGTGCGTTGAACTCCCGCGAGTCGACGACCCGCGGGAACCCGAGTCACCAGCCAGGCCCTCAGATCTTCTGCTGCAGCAAGAAGGCGATGATGAACGCGAACAGCACCAGCGACTCGATGAGCGCGAGGCCGAGAATCATCGGCGTCTGAATGCGCGGAGCAGCGCCTGGGTTACGGCTGATGCCCTCGAGCGCCGCCGCTGCCGCGCGCCCCTGTCCAAGACCACCGCCGAGCACCGCCAGGCCGATGGCGATCGAGGCGCCGATCGCCGCCGCTGCACCCGAACCGCCCGACGCGGCTGCGTCCTGCGCGAACGCCGGAGCTGCGGTCAGGGTAGTGAGAGCAACACTGGCAAGCTTGAGCTTGTTCTTCGACATGAAAGGACTCCTTTTTCTCCGCGTGTGGCGCCTATTCGGCGCCGAAAGTCTGCCCGTGGGCAGGGTAGTTTCGCGACCCGCTCTTAATGCGTTTCCGGGCCCTTGGCCACCCGTTTTCGCAGCCGGCCCGAAGATCGAACGGCGACATTACGAGCGGGCTGGAAGCGCGGACGGCGCCCGGGTCGCCTTTCTAGTGAGCGCCGTGCGCCTCGTGCTCCGTGGCAAGCCCGATGTAGATGCAGGTCAACATGCTGAAAACCAGCGTCTGGATCAATACGACCAGGCAGCCGAGCAGCATCAACGGGATCGGTACGATGACCGCCACCAGCGATAGGAACAGTCCCAGCATGAGGTGGTCGGCGGCCATGTTGACCATCAGCCGGACCGCCAGCGTGACAGGGCGCACGCAGAGCGAGATGACCTCGATGGGAAACATCAGGGGGGCCAGGTACCAGGCCGGGCCCGCCAAGTGCTTGATATAGCCGAAGCCGTTGGTCATCAGACCGTAGGCGTTGAACAAAACGAATACGACCAGGGCACAGCCAAGCGTGATGTTGAGGCTGCTGGTAGCAACCGGAAATCCGGGAACTAGCGCCATCACGTTGGCAAAGAAGACGAATAGCGCCCCGGTGGCGACGAGCGGGAAATACTTCTTGGCGCGCTCAGCGTCCATCACGCTCTTGGCCAGATCGTAGAAGTACGCGAGAAAGGCCTCCATAAACGTCCGCAGCGTCAGGCTTTCTTCCGGAATGATGGCCTCGTCGGTGCGCACCAGCCGCGCGCGGACTCGCACCGCAACCAGGAGCAATATCACCGTCACGAACAGCGAGGCAGCCAGCGGCTCGAAGCTCTGCCAGGTGGGCGACTGCTTGCCGACGACGCTATCGCCGAGCAGGTCCGCGTTGTGCTCCAGGGTGTCGCGGAAGTGGGAAAGTATCAGAGTGAGCCAATTAGAGTGTTCAGGCATCGATCAACCTTTGCCGGGGGAATCGCCGTCGATTTCGCCCGAATAGTCAGCGGAGGCAACCTCGCGTGTCCGAAGCGGTAGAGCGCCAGCGGGCTCCGTGCCCGGCTGTGGAGCGAGCTGCGCGAAGACGATACCGAGCGGCATCGCCCCATAGCCCACGGCGAGCGGGATCACGGTCGTCAGTCCGAGGTGAAGCACCAACGCGCCGAGCGCGAGCACCGCCATCAACTTGAAGGCGGCCAGCAAGACCCAAGGCAACCCAGCCCCCTGAATGAACGCACGAACAATGCGAGCGAGCGCCCATAGGTTCGCAACTGCGAGCGCAGACCCGAGCGCCACCCCGAACGCGCCGGACCCGTCGAACCAGAACGGCGAGCCGAGCGTCAGCGCGGCGCCGCAAAGCGCAACCGACCAGAGGGCGGAGCGCATGCCGGTGTCTTCAGCGGTTTTGGGCATCGTCGTACTGCTGTCGCTCTGCGCGCTCACGCCGCTCGATCTCTTCAGCTTCGCGATTGGATTGGCGCATGGCTCGATAGATGGCGCGACCCGCGGCGGCAAGCCCGTAGGCGAGGCCGACCCACGTGAGTACGCCGCCCGTCTCTAGCTTCTTGTCCAGCCACTGGCCACCAAAGAGACCGACGACCACGCTCAGCGTGATCTCCATCCCCAGGGTCCCGTAGCTCCCAAGGGATTTCCAGTCTTGCTGCAAGGGTTGGGGCTTGATGGGGGTCCGGCTGGCCGGGGTCGGCGGTGGCAAGGGCGCGCGGCCACTAGCACGCTGCGTGCTACGGTCCAGCCCGGATGAAGCGTCTTGCCGCCCTATTGGGAATGGCCGTAGCCGCGCCCGGCGT
>JANNWK010000548.1:0-1953 GCA_031408355.1 Myxococcales bacterium | reverse complement strand
CGAACTTCCGCCACAAGCCCCGATAGCCACCGCAAATAGGGTGGCGCTAATGAATCGAACCATCGTGTCCTCCTTCGCTCGAAATCATGCGAGCACTAGGTCGCTCGAATAGGAGCGAACAACGATCAGCCACTCAGCAATATCCGGACCAGCTCAAAACCCCGATAGATCGGGGATCAACTGACTCAAGTGGGACGCTTCTGCCTCATCTGACCAAAACGCCACACCCCGTGCCCGCTCGCCCCACCGGTGGCTTATAGACGACTCTGCGGCAATCGGGCCCCGGTTGAGCGCTTCCGCGCCTCGGGCACGCTCGTTGCGTTCAATGCTGGCATGAAGCACTCATGGGCGTTCGTCCTCGTCATGGTCGCTGCAGGCGTTCTGTTTGTGATGGCGCTAGCGGCGGGCTCACTCTGGGGCGCACTCGGTTTCCTGGTCAGCGGTTTTGTCGTGGCCTTCGTGCTTTCAATGGCCTGGCTTCGAGCGCCACGCTCGGGCATCAGCACCTGGCCACGACGTCGCCGGCGCTCCGCCGAGCCGATTGCCAAGTCACCCTAGAGGAAAGCCCCACACGCTGAGACGCACCGCTACTTGGCGACCACGTCCGTGACCACGACGTGCAGGATGTGCGAGTGGAACGGCTGCTGATCGCCGGTCACGACGTTGAGCGACGCCAGCGGTTGCCCCCCGTATTGCTTGGGCAGCAGCAGCCCTGGCTCGTTGGGCACGTAGCGCGACCCAACGCAGTTGGCAGTCTCTCCATGGCCGCAATTGTCGTTTGTGTAGCAATCCGGCTCGACGCTCAAGTATTCGATGATGCCCTGTCCAGGGACCGAGAGGGTCGCATCATAGCCGAGCACAACGGTTTGATGCGACTCGAGGTTGGAACCCTGGGGGAATGAGTTCAGGTAGTAGTGCTGGACCTCGGTCACGCCGTCAGGCTCAAAGACGGTCAGCTTGTAGATCGCATAGGTGCTGCTGACCGCGCTGCCGCCCGTGTACCAGGCGTCCGCCCCCGTCAACTGCTGGGCGCTCGCGAAGTTCTCGTGGTCCCGGCGCACGCCGCCCTCATAGTATTTGGCTTCGACGACGCCGTTGATCTTTAGCGTGACGTCGTACAAAGCCCCCGGCTCTCCCCCCAACTGGAACCTCTCGGCAAAGCGATAGCCGCGCTGCTCCACGTCGGCCGCGCCCTTGTTGGGGCACTCACCGATCGTAGTCCAGCAGGAATGGTTGCCATGATCCTTCAAGCAGGGCATCAGCAGCCACGAATCCTCGAGCGCGAAGCCAAACTCGTTCACGAGCCCTGTCGGCCACTCCGGCGCCTGACCCGCCCCGCCGCCCTCCGCCAGCGACGGTTGCCCAGCATCGGCCGCGCCCCCGGCACCAGGTGGCGCGCCCCCAGCGCCCGCTTCGAGCTGGCCAGAGCCGCCCACCGCGCTCTGCGGAGTACCGCCCGAAGCAAGGCCTGCGGCTCCGCCGTTGCCGGCAGTGGCCGACGCAGCACCGGCCGCTTTCTTGCCGCCGCAGCCACCGGCGCTCGAAAACGCGAGCACCAAGAGCCCGAACAGCACCGCTCGGCCTCCACCCACGACCCGAAGCACCCGTCCAGCTGACCTCATTCGTGGATCCTATCGCTTCTTCCCGTGGAAGTCAGGGACGAAAGGGCAAGACCTAAACCGTGCGTGCTGATGGTACGGGTTGTGCACATCGCTCATGACCCATGATCCGAGTTTGCCTAGCATTCTCAACACTTCTGCTGCCGGCAGGCTGCCGTGAAGCGTCGAACTCCGGCGACGCCCCGCTGATGACGAGCGTTGCGCCCGCGCGCCCTCGTTCTAGCGCCGACGCGGCCGGCACCTCAGACGAACGCCCACCGGTTCGCATGGAAGAGCTCGAGCCGAGCCAGGTGCCGCCTACTTTCGTGCTCCGCGGCGGTCCGCGCGGGCCCGG
>JANNWK010000547.1:0-3957 GCA_031408355.1 Myxococcales bacterium | reverse complement strand
GTCGCTGACTATTTGATCCTGCTGCGCGGACGGGAAGTCCTCGGGCGCGCCCGAGGAAACACGCTGGCCCGCGGTGTAGAAGGCGATGGCGGCTCCGGTGCGCGACGAGAGTTCGCGCGCGAATTTATCGTCCAGAATCCGTGCACCGACAATAGCTCCGGCCGGCAGCTGCGAGGTGTCGAGCTCCACGGGCCGAGCGACCACGCGGTAGATGCGGTCGAGTACCAGGGTGTCGTCACGAATGTAGCCGCGAAGCGCGTCGGCCACGACTGGGTAGCCGCCAAGCTCGAAGTCAACGTTGCCAGAGGCCTGCTCGTAGCCGAGATGTGCCACGACGCGGCCATGGGCGTCGACGGCGAAGACGGCGTCGAAGGCTTGGTCCGCCGGGATCCCGGCGTTCACCTTCTTCAAAGCTGCTAAGGCTTTCTCGCGCGACTCCTCCGGCACCTTGGCGTCGTTCTCGCTGGATTTGGCGAGCGACTTGGCAATGTCGGCGTCAATCCCGAACTGGATGAGTCGAGCGGAGCGCTGGCGTGCGTCGTTGCTTAGGTACCAGTTGACGACTTGGCTGTCGGACGACAGCGCCTCGCCCATCGCGCGTGACCCCGCGCGGTTGTACATGCTGGTTGCGAGAAACAGCAGGAACGTAGCAAAGCCGATCAGCAGGCCCAGAAAGACGTACCAAAAACGTGAAGCGAGCATGACTTACTTGGCGTCCCCTGCCTTGGCGGCGGCGTTGCGAGTCTTTTCGTCGTTGGCCTTCTCTTCCGCTTCCGCGGTCTTCTGATCCATCACCTTGATGGCGGCCTTCAGCTCTACATCCGCGGCATCCACCTTGACAGGGAGGGCCTCGCCGACCTTCTTGCCTGCAAAGAACGCCTGCAAAACATAGTCCCCCGGCTCCTGCACGTTCAGGGCGAACTCGCCCTTCATCGAGGGGTACGTGATGCTGGCGACCGTGGCCTCAGCGACAATCCACATGCGTACGCTTGGAGCCGCCTCGTCCCGAATTTCATAGGTGCCTGGGCCCGGAACCGTCCATTCGCGCGCGGCCCCCTGCCCCTGATCGGCGGCGGGAAACGTCTTCAGGTCGACGCCGTAGAGGCGGTGCTTGAAAGAGTCGCTATTCTGAAAGGTTAGGCGCGTGCCCGGCGGAACCACGATGGTCACCGGGGTCGTGCGCCCACCGCCGACTCGCACGAGCACCGGGGGCTGAGCCTTCTGCGGAACCGCCGCGAGCAAGGCAACGCAGAGCTCCTTCGGAATGTGCGGGAACGGCCGTCGAAATTCAGCCCGCACCGTGGGGACGGGCTCGCGAAACGAAAACCCATGGTTCGCGCCGTCCTTGGCCTCCACCCAGACGGGGTTTCGCAGCAGTCTAAAACCTTCGAGGCGGCCCTTGACGCGAGCAGCGTCAGCGGAGGCGGGGGCCGCGACCAACGCCAGCAGCGCGACGGCGAGCCCGAAGCCGAAGCGGCGTGATTCGTGTAGCCGAATGGGGGTCATTGCCGTGGCACGGTAATCCACGCGCCGCCTTAACGGAAGCCCTTCGACGACTCTTTCGACGCCACACGCTGCCACCGAGTCACCTACCTCAGCCCCGCCAACTGAGCCTCGGGATCCGACGCCGAGCGCGAGCCCAACCGCCTTCCACCAAGACGAACGGGCCGGCGATGACCGCCAGCCCGTTCAGAGCTTCTTACCACCTGGGCCGCGAGATCAATGCTTTGTAGTTCGAACCCCTAGCGTAACTAGGTGGGAAACTCTTATTTCCCCGGCTTCTGGCTTCCCGGTGAGAAAAATCCGGGCCTGCTCTCCACCGAAGACTCGTTTCCCGGTTCTTTACTATCAGGGATTCTTTACTACGGACTCGCGCACCCCGCAGAGGGAGCCGGAGCTGATCTTATGGACGGCGGAGGGGCTCGTCAACGGGCACCGCGCAGGGCGAGCGAGATCGCCACCCGCGTTCCACCCCGGCCTGCGGCCGACTCCGTTCGCCAAAAATTGGGCCAAAGAGCTGGTTCTTTGCACTTTGGCAGGCATGATCGAGTCGTCGGCGGTCCTGGGCACCTCTCACTCTCCTGCCATGGCTTCGGCCAGCGGTTCGCAGGCCTACGCCAACGTGGGCGAGGCGCGGTTCGTCGGGCCGAGTCTGCTCTCCGAGCTCATGGCCAGCGCCGAGGACGACGGGCTGCTCGCGGTGCAGCTGGAGGCCCCAGGTCCCGGTCACCGCGGCAGACTGGCGCTGCTAGTAGAGGCCGCGATCGAGAACGCACTCGAGCGCCGCGGCGCCTGCCCACCCGGCGTTGCGGCCGCCACGGACCTGGCACTCTCGTTGGCCGATCAGCTCTATCGAGCGCGACTCGTCGAACTCCGAGGCATCGCGGTGGGACTGGGCACGCTGGGGGGTATGGCCGACGGCGACCACACCCTCGACACCGAAGACAGCGCCGTCCTGCGCTACTTGCTCACGGCTTCCGCCCTCCACCCCCTCCGCCTCTACCTGAACGGTGCCGATCGTGGGCTGCGCGTGTTCACCGTACCGGTCGCGCTCCATGAGCTGATGCCAGGGGTAAGCCCCAGCACGATCGTTTGTCTGGAGACCGCGGCGCCGCCGTCCGTAGCGCCAGCGGTAGCGCGGAGCTCGGCGGCGATGGAGGCCACTTTAGCCTCCTTGCCGGCCAATCAGGTGGAGGCCCGTCAATACGACGTCGATGCGCTCACTGACCCGACGGATGGGCAGGTCCTCGACGCCTGCCTGTCCCTGCCACTTCCGCCGGTCGTGGAAGACAACGAGGTCGACTCGGCCGACGTCCTGAACGCCTTGACTCCGCCGGGCGGCCAGGAGAGCGGCATCGATCTCAGCCCCCCGGATCTCGCGGCATTTTCCCTGCCGCCAGCGCTTGTGTCGGCTTTGCTGCCCGAGGACGACGCGCTCGAAGAGCCGCTCACTCCGAGTCCGGAGCCGCCCGTGCCGTTTGTGCGGGGCCCACTCAACGATTCCGCCAAGACAGACTGGCGCGGTTGGGCTGACGAGCTTTCGTCGGCGCAGGGACCGAAACCGCTGAGCGTGATCGAGCGCATGTTCGTTACCGCCTATGTGCCCCTGGCAGACGCGCTGGCTCGCGGCATCGCAGACGCCTCAGCGCGTCAGGTGTTGACCACCTGGGCTGCCGCCTTCGAGCACAGCTACCGCGAAGCGTTCGCCGCACTGCGCGTCCGTGGCAAGCGCCCGAGCATGGTGCTCGATATTCCGGAGATCGCGCTCCGCATCGGTCGCTTGCACGGCGCGCGGAGGGTCGAGCTTATCTGCGTGGACGGCCTGCGTTTCGACCTCGGTCTACGCGTCGAGCAGCGGCTCCGCTGGCGGATGGCGCAAGAGGTCGCGCTCACCGAGCGACTGCTGCTCTGGAGTGCCCTACCCACGGTCACCGCCGTGCAACTGGAACTGCTGGGGCGTGGACCGGAAGCGTTAAAAAGCTGGACCGGCGAGGTTTCAGCGGAAATTCCGGTAGCCCGCGGCAACAACGCTCGCACCCCGCGCCGAGTCAAGGTCGGCCACCGCGATCTGCTCAAGCTCGATCTGGTCGAAGCGCGCTTGATGGCCCCTGGCGAGCACGAGGCCGCTCGACTCGACGACCTCGCCGACGAGGTTGCCGAGGTGCTGTCAGCACAACTGGCTCGCCTGCCTTCGCGCACACTCGCCATCGTGTTCGGCGATCACGGCTTCAAGTTGGACGCGCTAGATTCCGGGACCACCTCCGCTCGCAGCGGCGGGGCGTCGCCCGAAGAGGTACTGGTCCCTGCCTTCGCCTGGCTCGTCGGCGGCGTGCACTGAGCGCCGTGCCACTATCAATGCGCCACCGCCAGGCTCGTCGGTCCCCCGGCTCAGGTCTGTGCCGCAATCAGTAGCACCGTCTCTACGTGCTCGCTTCCTGTTTGGCCGAGAGCACGTAG
>JANNWK010000546.1:0-8206 GCA_031408355.1 Myxococcales bacterium | reverse complement strand
CTAGTTGAGGTACGCTTCCGGCGTCGTGAAGTCGTCGGTCGCCCCAGCTCCCGCCACCTGCCTCTGGCTCCTTTGCGTCGTGGCGGCGCCGGCGTGCTTCGTGTCGTTCCACGACTTCCCGCTAGAGGCAGCGGGCGGCTCGCTGGGAGCGGGTGGCAGTAGCGGCAACGCGGGTCAGCCGTCAGCCGGTGGACTTGCGGGCGTGGGCCGCGGACTGCTCATCGATGACTTCGAGGACGGTGACGCTACCATTCTCCCGAACGACGGTCGGAGCGGCGACTGGTACGCCGCCAACGACGGCCGAGGCACGCAGACGCCCGCCGCCAACACCGTGATGTTCCCGGCGTTGCTCTCGCCGCCACGCGGAGGCAGTCAGCGCGCCGCACATACCTTCGGCGGCCCGTTTGCGGTTTGGGGCGCCTTCGTGGGCACCCCGCTCGCTCACGAGGGTGCTCAGGCTCTCCCCTACGATCTGAGCCGCTTCGCAGGCCTGCGCTGCTGGGTGCGCTCGGGCGGTTCCGGGGGAACCGGCCCCATCAGCGACGAGGTGCGCTTGTCCTTTCCGACCCCGGAGACCTCGAACGGCGGTGGCTGCACCGCCTGCAACGATCATTTCGGCGCAGACATCGCGCTTACCACCAGCTGGAAGCAGGTGGAGGTGCGGTTTAGCGACCTGACTCAATCGGGGTGGGGTCAGCCGCAGCTCGCGAGTAAGCCGAACCTGGCCAAGGTGTTGGGGATTCAGTTTCTCTTCCCCGCCAACGTACGGTTTGACCTCTGGCTGGACGACGTCGAGCTGTACTGAGCCGAGGGGCGGGCATTTCACCCAAGCCTTCGCTGGGCTCGGTTTCAGAAGAGCTATGGACGATTCTGGCGAAAGCTCGCTGCTATTCTCCCTTGAATCTCTGCTCGAAACTGAGCGGGAGCGCGTTCAGCGCGTTCAGCGTGAGGCTCAACGGCGCCGGGACGACGCTTTGCGGCGCACCGCGCAGGCCGTTACCCGCAGACAGGCGGCGGCGGCCAGTGAACGCGAGGCGCGCGCGCGTGCGCTGGCCACGGAGCAGCAACGCGAGCAGCTAGCGCGCGAGCGAGGCGAGGCGCTGAAGCTCGCGGCTATCGAGCAAGCGCGGCTCGAGGTGGATTCTCGGTCGCGCCTGCTCCAGGGCGAACAGGAACGCGAGCACCTGCTCCGGTTGGCCAAGCTCCGCGAGGACGAGCGAGCGACTCAGTACCGAGCCGTCGCCTGGCTCGCCAGCGGCGCGTTTGTGCTCTTGCTGGGATCGAGCGCCTTCGGCTACTTCGGTCAGCTGCTACCAGAGCAGGTTCGCCAGCGCGGCCGCTACGAAGCCCGGCTGGCGACCGAGCGCGAGCGGGCCGGCGTGCTCGATAACCAGCTCCGGCTGGAACGCGGGCGAGGCGACACGTTGGCGACCGAGCTGGAAGCGCTGAAGCGCGCGCCGCCCGCCGCGGCGCCTTCGCTCACGACGCCCCCGCCGGGCAAGCGGCCGCCGCGCGACAGCCGTGGAGGCGGCCAGCCGCCTCGCCCTGGCCCCTGTCGCGACGACGGCGATCCGCTGAATCCTTCGCTTCAGCCGTGCGGCGCGCGCTAGCCGCCTATTGCGGACAAAGCGGGCTGTCCCAGACCCAGGAGCTGCCGTTGCAGGCCGCGTCGTTGATCTCGCCGGTGGTGCACGAGCCGTACTGGCACTGCGCTTGGCCGTTGCAGGCCGCGCCGTCGTTCGGCAACGTCTTCGGACAAATCTGACCGCCCGAGCCGCCAGCACATTTCCACACTGTCTCGCTGCTGCAGGGGCCCGCCCCCGAACAGCCGGTGCATACGCAATAGATGCTCTCTTGAATGGCGCACGCTGGCGACTTCTCAACGGCTCCAGCCGATCTCTCGCGCGGTTTTTTTTCCCACCCAAAGCTCGGCGAGCGAGTCAGGCGAGCGCTCGGAGGTGGTTGAGAGTGGGACGTTTCGCGCCATGAGCTCGGCACCGGGTTGGGGGTAGAGCGGTACGCGTTCGGGCTCGGCGAAGCCATCGGGGTAGGCGGCTTGCCCAGTCGCGTCGTACTTGTCGCTGGCGCCGAGCGTGTGAAAGAGCTCGTGGGCGCTCACGAAGAGCGCCAGGTCGAGCATGGATTCGTCAAGATCTGCGCTGGCGAAGCCGATGCGCCCGCCGTCCTCACTCTCGCCCTCCACGAAGGCCGGCTCCTGCTCCTGCGCTGGACGCAGTATCAGGTAGATACGCGATTCGTAGCCGCGGGCTTGCACTTGAGCCGCCGCGTCCACGCCGCGCGTCCAAACCCAAACCGCCCAGGCGTGGCGCGCCAAGCCTAGCCAATCTTGGTTGCCGACCCGGGGTGGATCGCTGCTGGCGCTGACGGGACCTTTCACGACGATGGAAAAGGGGGCCATGCTGCGCCCGCTGTGGCGCTCGAACTCCTGCTTCAGTCGGCTCTCCAGATCGAAGGCCCGGCTCTGGAGCAGCGCCAGGGTGGCGGGCGGCACGGGCTCGCGCTCCACGAGCACGAGCGCCACCGTCAGCGGCGCCTTCCACTCGTTGCGCGCGCGGCGCCGCTGCCAATCGTTGAAGGTCCACAGCAGCACACCTGCCAACAGCAGGATCAGCAGTGTGACCCGGACTCGGTAAAACCAACCTCGCGACACGGCGCCGTTAGCCTACGTCATCCCCCCGACGCGGTCGCGGGACTTGCCCGGCTGGCGCCGCCGCCAGCGATTGACCGGACCCGCGCAATCCAGGATAAATGAGCCACCGGCATGAAAGAGAAGCTCCGCTGCGGTTGGGCCGGCAACGACCCCACGTACGTCACCTACCACGACACCGAGTGGGGTGTGCCGGTCTACGATGACCAGAAGCTCTTCGAATTCATCCTGCTCGAGGGGGCTCAGGCCGGCTTGTCTTGGATCACGATTTTGCGGAAGCGTGAGGCGTACCGCAAAGCCTTTGCCGGCTTCGCGCCGGAGAAGGTGGCACGCTTCGACGCCCGAAAAATCGAGGGCCTGCTGCAGAACGCCGGCATCGTGCGCAACCGGCTCAAGCTTGAGTCGGCGGTCAAGAACGCGCGCGCCTTCCTGACGCTGCAGGAAGAGTTTGGTTCCTTCAGCGCCTACCAGTGGGCGTTCGTCGAGGGCCGCCCGCTGCAGAACAGCGTGGCCTCGCTGAAGGAGCTGCCCGCGCGCACTGCAGTCTCCGACGCGTTCAGCAAGGAGCTCAAGCGGCGCGGCTTCTCGTTCGTCGGCTCCACCATCATCTATGCGCACATGCAAGCGGTCGGTATGGTCAACGACCACGTGACCGGTTGCTTCCGCCAAGCGCAGGTGGCCAAGCTCGGCACTCGGCGTCGTTAGGCGAGCGCCCCCACAAAATGCCAACGTCCGCCGAGGTCTCCCGGCGGACGTTGTCGCGCGGGCACGTTCTCAGAAGTCGAACTGCTCGAAAGCGTTCAGGTCCTTGAAGGCCTCGACCAGCCGGGCGGTCATGCCCTTCTCTGCCAGGTGGAGCCAGCCACGCGGATCAATCTGCTTCTTGTTCGGCTTGTCCGCGCCCTCGGGATTGCCGAGCTGGCCCTGCAGGTAGGCCGATTTCTCGTCCATGAACTTCTTGACCGCCTGGGTGAAAGCCCACTGCGTGTCGGTGTCGATGTTCATCTTGATGGTGCCGTAGGACACCGCCTCCCGGATCTCCTCGCGCGAAGAGCCGGACCCACCGTGGAACACGAAGTCGAGCGGCTGGTCGCCGGTCTTGCGCTCGGCCTTCACGTGATCCTGCGAGTTCTTCAGGATGACCGGGCGGAGCTTGACGTTGCCCGGCTTGTACACGCCGTGGGTGTTGCCGAACGAGGCTGCGACGGTGAACTTGCCGGCGCTGCCCAGGGCATCGAACGCCGCGAGCACGTCGGCCGGCTGCGTGTAGAGCTTGGAGCTGTCGACGTCGGAGTTGTCCACGCCGTCTTCCTCGCCGCCCGTTACACCGAGCTCGATCTCGAGCGTCATGTTGATGGCCGACATGCGCTGCAGGTAGCTGCGGCAAATCTCCAGGTTCTCGTGCAGGGGCTCTTCCGAGAGGTCGAGCATGTGTGACGAGAACAGCGGCTGCTTATGGGCGGCGAAGTACTGCTCGCCCACGGCCAGCATCCCGTCGATCCACGGCAGCAGCTTCTTGGCGGCGTGATCCGTGTGGAGCACGACGGGCACCCCGTAGGCCTCGGCCAGGCTGCGCACGAAATGCGCCCCTGCGATAGCGCCAGCCACGGAGGCTTTCTCGCCCTTGTTGTCCAGGGCCTTGCCGGCCACGAAGGCAGCGCCACTGTTGGAGAACTGAATGATGATCGGGCTCTTGGCTTCCTTGGCAGCCTGCAGCGCGCTTACCACGGTGTGCGAGCCGATCACGTTCACGGCGGGCAGCGCGCCCTTCACGCTCTTGAGGTAACCGAACAGATCCTGAAGTGCAGACCCCGTGATGACACCCGGCTTGAGCTTCAATTTCGACATGGCTTCGACAGATTCCTCGTGGTGAAGGCGGCGGACCCGCGCAAGGCAAGGCGACCTAGCATGAGGCCAGGTGCGGCGCGAGAAGTCAGGCCCAAGCCTAGCTCAGCCCGGTTTCATCCGCGTTTCGAGGCTAAAAAGCACCGGCTCGGAGCATGCCGCGGCATGTCAAATCTGAGACGCCCGCGGCTCTTCGACGCGGGCTCGAGCGGCGCCACGGGACCGGGCAGTCTGACACGGGCGCACTCAGCCGCCGCGCAGCTGGCGGACGGCGGCCGAAACGTCCTTGCCGCCCACCACCGCATCGAGCGACTTCAGGTGCTTCATGGCGACGCCCGTGGCTTGGCCATCGTTGCCAGCGGCCTTCACGGCGTCCGCTACGGGGGCAAGCGCCGCGAGGATCTCTTCGACGCTCAGCGACTTCGGCAGGAAGCTGCTCAAGACCTCGATCTCCGCGCGCAGCGTGGCCTTCTGGTCCTCGTCCGCCGTAGCCGCCAGGGATTCCTCGTTCGACTTCACGAGCTTGCGGAGAATCGCCCGCGTCTCGTCGTCGTCCCCCTTGCGGCCCGGGCGCGCGGCCTCCGTCGTGATCTCGCCCGTGGCCACGCGGAGGATTTCCTTCTCCAGCGTATTTCCGGCCTTCATCGCTTGAAACATTCGGGCTTTGATCTGGGCTGCCAGCATGGGGATGCGCGGAGCCTAGCGCACCCACGCAACCTGTGTGCGCTCGTCTTCGTCGAGGTTGCCGTCGTCGTTGGCGTCCAGGTAAATCGCAACGGAAGTGGCCAGTTGCAGGGTCAGCTGCTCGCCCGCGTCCGGCCTGGCGAAATCGATCGCAGCGAGCCAAACCGCCACGTCGAAGCCCAAAATCAGGGGCTGCTCGCCGAAGCTCACGCTCGGCTCTGCCTCCAGCACGAGCTGGCTGGAGAGCGGGCTATGCAGCGCGAAGGGGCTGCCATCCGCCTGCTGGCCCTCCACGAAAATTGCGGCGCCTTCGGGCACGCCCTCCGCGGCGTTCTGCGCTAGCGGATCGATGTCGACGCGCACGCCGCACAGGGTAGTCACGGCCGTGCTCACGTACTCGCCGGGTCGCGGCTCGGACAGCAGCTCGTAGCCCCGCGGAGACAACGTGAGATCGGCGGTATTGCTACGGCACGGCAGCAAGCTGAGCGAGCTTGCGCTGACCCACGCGCGCGTGACCACGAGGCCGCCCGCTGGCTCAACGACGTTCGCCAGCTCAGGCGCGCTCGACACCGCCGACAAGGTGAGACTGACCGCGCTGAGCGCAAGCTCACCGACCTCGGGACCGCCGCAGCCGAGCGGCAGCCCGGCGAGCCCCAGTAGCCAGATGGGCGCCCAACGCGAGCCGCGAGCGCGATTCCGAGTTCGTTCCCGGATGGATCGGGGTTGCATGCGGCCCCAAGCATAGAGTCAGTCAACCTGGCTGCCTAGCGAACGCGTGCCAGAAGCGAGCCGAGGTTCCGTTCGCGCGCATGCGCCGCCGCCCGTCGCGAAGGGCTTCAGCCACTTCGTCTAGCGCAAGTGAGCTCGGCCAACGCGAACGGGCGGCGTGTCGTTCGGCGCATCCGATCTGAGCAGCCAGCGCAACCCCGCCGCGTCGCGTCGAACCCTACCGTCTTTCGCGTCGCACAGGGTCGCTGCCCCCGCGTGATGCTCCCGCGCGCTGCCCTCCGCGTGATGCTCCCGCGTTTCGGGCACCGCGATGGCGATCAGCGCGCCTTGGCAAGACGCGCCTTAGCAAGCCGTACCCCTGGGAAACGCACCCCTGCGAAACGCACCCCTGGGAAACGCACCCCTGCGCAACGCACCCCTGCGAAACGCACCCCTGCGAAACGCACCCCATAAGACGCGATTTCGCTTGACGTATTTGGCGACGGGTCGGCGCGGGAGATTCGCGGGGCCGCACTGCCTGCCTTCTCCGGCTCGCCTCAGACTGGTGTGCGCGCTTTTAGGTCGTTTGAGAGGGCGCGCGCGACTTGCTCGGCGATCGCGCGTTAGGGCTCAATTGGGGAGCTCGTGAAAACGCGTGGTACGAGTTGTTCATGAAAACACGGGGATTTTGGACGCTTGAGGCGCTTTCGGACGCAGAGCTAGAGGGGGGTCTCCAGGACTTGCTTCGTTCGGGGTATCGCACCGAGGCGCGGATCGTGGCGCATCTGGCAGAGGTCGACGCGCGCCGCCTGCATCTCAAGGCCGCCAGCCCGTCGCTCTTTCAATACTGTCTCCAACGTTTGGAGCTGAGCGAGAGCGAGGCGTACCATCGGATCGCGGCGGCGCGCATTGCCCGCTGCTACCCGGTGGTGTTTGAGCTCCTGGAGCGTCGCGAAATTCACCTCAGAGGGTGTCAGAATTTTCGTGTAAGCGGTCGGTATCGGTCGCGCCGGGCAGCCTTTCCTGAGCAAGGAAAGAAGCCCGATGAAGAATCCAATACGCAAAGAACTACTCGACGAGCTACTCGCCGGATACACAGATCCCGAGGACCTGACGGGGCCCGAGGGCATACTGAAACGGCTCACCGGCGCGCTTGTAGAGCGAGCCCTGCAAGCCGAGATGACCGAGCACCTGGGCTACGAGCCTGGCGCACTGGAGGGCCAAGGCAGCGGAAACTCGCGCAACGGTGCTGGGAAAAAGACGCTGCGCACCGATCAGGGAAACGTGACCGTCGAGGTGCCTCGCGATCGCAACGGCACGTTCGAGCCCCAGCTGGTCAAGAAGCACCAGCGTTCATTCAAGGCCTTCGACAACAAGATCCTGAGCATGTACGCGCGAGGCATGAGCGTACGCGACATTCAGGCGCACCTCGCTGAAATCTACGGCACCGAGGTGTCGCCGGACCTTATCTCCAGCGTGACCAACGCTGTAGTCGAAGAAATCCAAGCATGGCAAGCGCGGCCGCTCGACCCCGTGTGGCCCATCGTGTTCCTGGATGCGCTCGTGATCAAGGTGCGCGATCAGGGCGTAGTCCAAAACAAGTCGGCCTACATCGCCCTCGGTATGAGCGTCGACGGACACAAGGAAGTACTGGGAATTTGGCTCGAAACCACTGAGGGAGCGAAGTTCTGGCTCAAGGTGATCAGCGAGCTAAAGAACCGCGGGGTCCAGGACATTCTTATCGCGTGCTGTGACGGCCTCAAGGGCTTCCCTCAAGCCATCGAGGCCGTGTTTCCGAAGACGGTCGTCCAGACGTGCATCGTCCACATGATCCGCAACTCCATGCGCTTCGTCGGCTGGCAGCAGCGCAGGGCTGTCTGCTCCGAGCTACGCAACATCTATGGAGCGCCCACCGAGCAGGCCGGCTTGGCCGAGCTCGATGCGTTCGAGGCCAAGTACGCGCAGCGCTACCCGGCCATCGCGTCGTCCTGGCGCAGCAACTGGGAGCGGGTGCGACCATTCTTCGACTTCCCCGCGGAATTGCGCCGACTGATCTACACAACCAACGCGATCGAATCGCTCAACTTCCAGCTGCGTAAGGTGATGAAGGCGAAGGGTCACTTCCCCAGCGACGAGGCAGCCATCAAGCTCCTCTACCTAGCGCTTCGAAACGCTGAAAAGAAGTGGACCATGGTGCCCCGTTTCTGGAACAGTGCTCTCAACCAACTCGTGATCTATTTTCCAGGAAGGCTCCCGGCATACGGCTGATGCCGGCCCTTACACGGAATTTCTGACACCCCC
>JANNWK010000545.1:0-2038 GCA_031408355.1 Myxococcales bacterium | reverse complement strand
CGCCGCGTAGGTGAGCTGCAGGCGGATGTCGCGAACGCCATCCTTGTTGACGTCGACGAGCTCTGGTTCGCCGAGCTCACCTATCAAGGCTGCGCTGCCGCGCTGGTGGCAGATTCCCAAGTAGGAAGGATGTTCGCTGCTGAAGTCAGCGATTGGTTCGTCGCGTGGCTCCTTTCCCTTCAGCACGGGTTTCCAGTCAACGACGTGGGTCCACCAACCCATCGTTGTTCCACTCGAATGCGCGCGCGAGCAAACCTGAACCTGCCGACCTGAAGCAAGCTTCGTCACGGAGCAGCCGACAGCTCCGCGCGCGTAGCTCCGGACTTTCCAGCCAGACCCACTGCGCTGGAGGAGATAGCTCCCGCCTCCTTCCCAGCGGGGTTCGCAGCCTTGAACCTCGACGACTAGCTCGCGAGCGTTGGGACCGGTGAAGCTGCCCTCGTGAACAGCCTGAAGATAGAGCGAGAGGGCCTCAGTTGGCTGAGGCTCCGAAGATCCAGCGCTGGGCTCCACTTCTCCCCACTCTTCCGGCGAATCACTCCCAAGCGTACCCGATGGGCAACGCTCACAGCCGACACTTGGATACGGCTCTTGCCGTGAGGTCGACCGGTAATGCGGCGCGCAAACGAAGCTCAACATCTCGACTCGCCGACGCAGGGAAGCGGGCCATGCGTCTGGCGTCGGACTTGCTCGGAGAGGTACTTCCGGTGCGGACGGTAGCTCCACCTCGTCGGCCAACGCGCGTAGGTCCGTGGTTGCATCCGTGACAGGCTCTGGACGAGGAGTCTGCAGCTCAGGTGGCTTCAGCGGACGGGCGGCCTCGGCCGGCTGTGCTAGACCCCCGGCGTCGCTCGATACGGAGCGCGCCGCGGAGCAGCCCGCAACGGCGGCTACGCCTCCGATGAAAGCGAGGGATCGCAGTATCACCATGTCAGCCCAACGAACGTTGAGCCTAGAGCCTAGTTCCTACCGCCCCCAAATCCTTTTCAAATCCACCGCTGCCGCCTCGAATGGCTCGGCGGTGACCACGTCATCACCCCCATGGGTTGCCAGCAGTACCCAGTGTTCGGATTGCAGGCGGTAGACTTCCAGCGTCTCTGCGAGGGGGTCGAGCAGCCAGAGGTGGGGGATGCCGGCACGGGCGTAGACGGGGAGCTTCCGGGTGCGATCGAAGCGGCTGGTGGAGGGCGAGAGTATTTCGCAGACCCAGTTGGGAGCGAGCGTGAAGAAGGTCTCCTGTGGCCTTGTGGGCATGCGCTCGCGTCGCCAACCGGCAATGTCAGGCACGACCACGTGCTCGACAATGTGCAACTCCGGCTCGCTGAGGATCCACCAGCCTCCCGGGCCGCCGTCGCCGAATTGCATTTTCGGGACAAGACTTGCCCCGAGAGCCATGGCGCCGACAGCGTGGGGACCTGCCGGACGTGGGCTCACGAAAAGCTCGCCGTCTACGATCTCCCCGACCAGGTGCTCAGGCAACGCGACGATGTCGTCGTAGGTCGCAGGTCGCCGAGCGAGCACAGTCACGCGCGAAAGGTAGCACGCCGCGAATCCGCCACCAAACACGAGGGCGCGGCGCGCTTCTTCACTTCGGTTCGAACGAACCGCACGGGAAGCTCACGGAGAGCGCTTGGCTGTCGGCCTTGATAGCCTCGCAGGCGCTTCCGAGGATTTCGAGCTCGCTGGGGCTGTTGAGGCGGTAGCCGTTGGGGTCGTTGAAGCCGAGCGGTGCGCCGTCGAGCACGATGCTACCGTCCGCCGCGCGACCCTCCGCGACCCTGCCCGAGAGCGTGAAGCTGCAGGTCCTCACGCCCGCCAAGATCCCCTTCAGCTGCGCCGAGAGCTCGGCGGGACTATCCGAGGCCACGTAGTAGCGCGCGGCCTCGAGCCCGGTGGCCCCTGGCGGCTTGCCGACCCCCGCGTTGGCGAGCGCCTGCACGTGCTCCGGTGCAATGTCCTTGGCGACGGCCATCACGAATACGCCGATCTTGGCGGCGTACGCATCCTGCACGGCCTTGATAGAGAGCGCCTGCGCCGC
>JANNWK010000544.1:0-1583 GCA_031408355.1 Myxococcales bacterium | reverse complement strand
CCGCCCGTCCCAGCGGCAGCCCTCGCCGTGCCGGCTGCTGCGCCGGCTGAAACGCCTCCGCCACGCCCCGCGGCCCCGGAGCGGCCTACCCGGCCGGCGCCTCAAAAACCGCCCGCGGAAGTCGCTCCGGCGCCAGCCGCTGCCGAGCCGCTCGCACGGCCACGCGCCGACGACGCCACGCTCTTTTCGGGACGAAAGTAGTAGGAGGTCAACCGATGTGGCTTGAGAAACGAAAACTTTCCAGGTGTTGGGTTTGCTGCGCGGGCGTGGTCCTCGCCTCCGGCTTCGCCTCCCCGGTCGCGGCCCAGCAGCACGACCCCGCCGCGGCTCAGGCGCTATTCGAACAGGCCAAGCAGCTGAGCCGACAAGGCAAATACGACGCGGCCTGCCCGAAGCTCGTGGAGAGCAATCGGCTCGATCCGGGCATCGGCACGCAGTTTCACCTCGCCGATTGCTACGAGCAGAGCGGCCGCATCGCCAGCGCCTGGGCCGCGTTTCTCGACGTCGTGTCGGTCGCGCGCTCCTCCCGGCAAACCGACCGCGAACAGGCGGCGCAAAGCCGCGCCTCACGCTTGGAAGCACGCTTGCCGCGCCTGCTGGTCACGGTGCCACGGGCTAGCCAAGTGCCGGGCCTTGAGCTCCGGCGCGATGGCGTGCTCGTCGGCCCGGCGCAATGGGACACACCGGTGCCGCTGGATCCCGGTGAGCATCAGTTGGTCGCCAGCGCGCCCAACCGGCGGCCGCTCACGCGCACGCTCCGAATCGAAGAGGGCAAGACAGCGCTCTTTGAGCTGCCGGTGCTCGAGCCAGAAACAAGCGCCGCTGCGGCCGGGCCGGCGCCGTCGCCGCCCCAAGCCGGCGCTGCGCCCCCGCCAGCGCCCACGGCAGACTCGCCAGCGCCGAAGGCCTCAGCTGGCCGGAGCGCCTGGCCCCTCGTGCTGGGCAGCGCGGGGATCGTGGGGCTCGGCGTGGGGACCACGTTCGCGTTCTTGGCACGCTCCAAGAACGAGGAGTCCAAAGCCGACTGCGATCCGAAGTGTGGCCCAGAGGGCATGTCCCTGCGCAACGCGGCCCTCGACCGCGGCAACATCGCCACGGTGGGCTTCATCGCGGGCGGGGTTCTCCTGGCAGGGGCCGGCGTCGCCTGGCTGCTCGACGGCAGCTCGAGCTCGAATGAGCGCGCGGCGGGCGGCACGGGCGCGTTGAAGGCGCATGCCGCGCTGGGTCCGAAAGCTGCCACCGTCTACGTGCAGGGGAGTTTCTAAGATGGCCCGTTTCTCTACCTACCTCGCACTCGGCGCTGGCCTGGCGGGCGCCTGGCTCGGCGGTTGTAACAGCGTCCTCGGCATCGAAGAGCCGGTTGCAAAGGAGGGAGGCAGCAGCTCGACCGGGGGGAGGGTCGGTGTAGCCAGCCTGACCGACGCAAGCGTACTGAACGCCAACTGCGACGAGCCGACCGGCAGTTGCAAGACCTGCGTCGCTGAGAACTGCGCCCCGAAGCTCGCCGCTTGTCTGAAGGTCAAGACCTGCCGCGTCGCTTTAAGCAGCTACCGTCGTTGCCTGGAACCTGAGCAGTGTGAGCC
>JANNWK010000543.1:0-4006 GCA_031408355.1 Myxococcales bacterium | reverse complement strand
GCGTGCGGCTTGGCGCGGGCAGCGAGCGGCTCCGCGAAGCGCGCGGACCACCGCTTGGCCTCGGCCAGCAGCCCCTCGGCCGTGCAGTCGTGCGCGAAAGCCAGCATGAACAGCAGGTTGCTGTGGGCGATGTGATGGTCGGGCGAAAGCTCCAGCACGCGCCGAAAGTGCCCGAGCGCTTCGGTCAAAAGGCCCGTCTCGACCAGCGCGCAACCCAGGCTGAAATGCGCGTCTTCGTGGTCCGGCGAAAGCGCCAGCGCGGCGCGAAAAGCGGCGATGGCGGCGTCGTAATGGCCCTGGTCGGTCAGAGATTTCCCGAGTTCCCAGTGCGCGAGCGGGGCACTCGGTTGAAGCGCGAGCGCGCGGCGGCTCATGGCCAAGGCGCCATCGTGCCGACCCAGTGTGCGCAGCGCGCCGGCCAGACCCAAGAGCAGCTCGGGCGTCTGCGGCGAGAGCAGCAGCGCGCATTGGTAGTGACCCACCGCGCGACCGGGCTCGTGCGCCGCCACCAGGGCGCCGGCGAGCTGCGCTTGAAACGTGAGCTTCTCCGGCGCGACATCCGCAGCGCGCACGAAGCACAACAGCGAGGCGTCGTGCTCGCCCAGCTCGCGCAGGGTCAGGCCTAGGTTGTACGACGCTTCGGCGAGATCAGGCTTGAGCGCGACCGCGCGCACCAACGCGCTGGCCGCCTCGTCGTAGCGCGCGAGCCGCCGATAGGCTTCCCCCAGGTTCGCCAGCAGAAGCGGCTCGTTTGGGTTCGCCAGCAGACCGTGCTTCAGGAGCGCCACTGCCTGTTCGGTACGGCCTGACTCGAGCAGGAGGGCACCGAGCAGGAGATGCGCCTGGGCGTGCTGTGGCTCGCGCTCGAGGGCGACCCGGTAGGCGGCCTCCGCCTGGCCGGAGCGGCCCGCCCGATGGTGCTCAACGGCCAGCTCGAACGGGCTCTGCTGAGTCGAGGCGGCGTTGATCTTGACAGCCATGGCGCCCGCCGGGTTTCCTAGCGCGACGGCTCGCGCTCGGGCAGGCCTGAAACGACCCGCCATCAGATCGTCGCTTAGCGTTCTTGCAAACGCCCAATACGGGGTCTGCTGAGTCGAGCGCACCGCTCTTCAGAAACCGAACGGTAGTCTCTGATTATCGAAGGGTGGCAAGCCGCTCAAGTTGAGACGCTCGCCGGCCGCTCCGCTGCAAACTCCGGTATTCACCGAGCAATTGGCGCTTCCTTACAGCCGCTACGGGGCGGCCAGGGCTTGGCCCGATACTTGTTAGAGGGGGCCTGTGCCGGTGCCCGCGACGGGTCCGGTGCGAATCAGACTTGTTCCAAACGGAGAGGATTACGAAGATGAGAAGCACTATCGCGACGGCAACGTTCGCGGCGCTCGCAGCGGGCACCGTGGGCGTCGGAGCCCTAGACACAATCCCCAGCATGGTGGGCTCGGATACGCTCAAGCAGCTCACGACGCAGGTCATCAACTCCTGCAAGGCCAGCGGCGAGTGCCTCGGGCTCGGCTACATTGGCACCGGCTCGGGCAACGGCCAGAGCGCGCTGTCCAACAATACCCAGAGCGTGGCCCCGATGTCGCGCGCTTTGAACAGCGGCATCTGCACCAACGCCGGCCGGTCCACGGCCGAAGGCCTCGTCGTCGCGCTCGACGCGCTCAGCATTGCCGGTAACCCCGCCAACGTCTGCGCCGCCGGCCTCGACTTCACGGGCGCGGCACCGGCCGTGACCAGCAACGACTGGCGCAACGTGCTCCGTCAAATCTACACCGGGATGGGCACGGCTTCGACCAACATCCTCACCCGCGATTGCAACAACGCCGCTCGCGTGGCGCTGCTGAACGACTGGGACGCCATCTTCCGCGACAGCTGCACGGGCAAGGACTGCAATACCGACAGCCACCCTTCTGCCGGCACGGCAGCCTCTCCCCCGGCCCAGCGCTACGACGTCGCCAATGCGATCGTGGAGCCGGGTCTGCGTCACGCCTTCCGGCGCGACGAGGAGTCGGGCACCACGGACGTGTTCCTGGGCCTGCTCAACCTGGGCACCATCTCGTTCTCACAGAACGGTCCCACAGGCACGGTTCCCGCCCTCACGACGGCTCAGAACAACTCGTTCCGGTCGCTGGCCAATAGCGCGTTCTGCAACGTCCGTCGCCCCACCGACACCTACGCGCCCGTCACGGTTCCGGCCAGCGCCAACGGCGGAGCTTCCGTGATCCCAGAGACGGTCAACCTGGGCGTGGTCCCGGCGCCGGCCTCGGGCGCCGCGTTCACCGGTTGGGACCACGACGGCAACGCCGCCACTCCCGTACAGTGGCGCGGGCTCATCAACGATCGCATGTTCCCGGAGTTCCAGGAGCAGGATCCCGTTCGTCGCCGCTGTGTCGGCACGAACACCACCAGCGCCGTGCTTCCGAACGAGCAGGTGTGCAGCGCCGACGGCAAGCTCGGTGTCGTGCTGCCGATCAACCCGCCTCCGCTGGCTACACTGGCCGACGTTTACCCGACGGTGGCCTGCGCCTCCGGCGACTTCGAGTTCGGTCCCGGCGTGGCCCGCCCGAACGGCATCGGTCTGCGCTGCCCGAACGGCGACGAAGCCGTGGGTGCTCCCGCGCAGTGCCGCCTGCCCCGTGCGGCGGATGGCAGCTTCAACTGCTTGAACCGCGGCGGTAGCTGGGCGCTCGTCGGCGGCAGCCTGGCGTTCTCCCCGGGTGGTGCTCCCGCCGTCATCGACGGCGAGACGCCCGGCGAAACAGTCGGTCGCCCCGACATCGACGGTCGCGCGTACAACCTCATCCTCCGCGACGCGGCGGGCAATCCGCGCACCATCGGTCGCCCGGATCTGGTCAGCGTAAATAACCCGGCGATTCAGGTGCCCGTCGTGGGCGCTTTCTACCGCATCCACTCGACGCGCTCGCTGCTGTTGCCGCCCAACTCGGGCACGGCGACCTGCCAGAAGACCGACGCCACCCAGCAGCTCGGCTGCCTGGTGTTGTCGAGCCCCTGCAGCCTCAGCTTTGCTGGTGCTGAAGCGGTCGCGCTCAACCCCGGCTCGGCTGACGTGCTCGTCAACGGCATCGAAGGCACGACCACCAACGTTCAGAACCTCGTGACCGGCGGCGTCCCCGTCTATCCGTTCGCGCGCAAGCTCTACATCAACTCGCTCAAGGGCTTCCACAACCCGAACCTCGCGGCCGGCGCCACCTTGGCCACGGACGGCGAGACGGATCTCGTGCGTCACTTCTTCAGCGACATCCCGGGTACGGTCAATCCGGCCAGCATCGGCTTCGTCGCTCTGCCCTTCGCGAACTTCTGCGAAGACTTCAACGAGACCGCGGTCTGCGGCAGCCAGCAGGGTTGCACGACGGTGGCTGGTCGCACGACCTGCACCACGGCCAACGCGAATGCCTGTGCCGCGGCCACCACGGTCGCTGGCATCCCGGACAACGCCGCCTACTGCGGCAACGGCATCGTGGAAACGGGCGAGGCTTGCGACGACGGCAACCTCATCACGGATCCGGCTGTCGGCGACGCCACCAACGACACGTGCTCGGTCGCCTGCGCGATCACGCTCTGAGGAGAGCGACCCGCTCCTGCCGCGAGACGCCCCAGCCTAGGCTGAGCGTTTCTCGGCGGGGTTAGGGTAGAAACGAAACGGCGCAGCCAGCAGTGGCTGCGCCGTTTGCTATTTTGCGAGGCCAGGCGCGGCTCGACTGCGTGGTTTGAAACGCAATCGTCATCGAATTGCCGCGGGGCTTCGCTAAGACCGCCTGCCCCCTTCGAGATCCGCATGCGCTCCCTCTCTTGGCTCCTGATCGCCGCGATATTCGGTGCCGGTGTGGCCACTCTCCCGCTCGACCTGCGGGCCCAGCCGCTGCTCCGACACTCCCTGGACGAGCGGGATCTGGCGCGACTCGACGAGAACACGCCTGGCGCCCGTGACCTGTTCCAGCAGGCGGAGGCCAGGCTCGAAAAGGGAGAGCTGGTGGCGGCCGAGCAACTC
>JANNWK010000542.1:0-6374 GCA_031408355.1 Myxococcales bacterium | reverse complement strand
GATGCTCTCCCCTCGAGCCATGGCCGGCAGAAATCGCTGCTTTTGTGCCTCCGTGCCGGCGGACCAAATGGCGTACATGGCCAGCGAGCCCTGCACGCTGACGAAGCTGCGAAGCCCGCTGTCGCCGTACTCAAGCTCCTGGAGCAAGAGACCATAGGCGACGGCGCCCATTCCGGCGCAGCCGTAGCCATTGAGGCTCGCGCCAAGCAGACCCAACCGGGCCAGCTCTGGAACCAGGTCCTTGGGGAAGCGCTCCTTTTCGTAGAGCTCGCCGGCGTGCGGGAGGTAGCGCTGCTTGACGAAGCGTCGGACCGTGTCACGCGCCAGGCGTTCTTCCTCCGAGAGCAGCGGCTCGAGGGCAGCCAGAGCGTCCAGTGCTGCGAGCGTCACGTTAGGGTAAGGTACCACGCAAGCCGAGTGGGCGCTGTAGTGCGCTCTTGGGTGCCAAACCGCCGCGCGTTCGGGGTTATTGAAGCGGGGTCCGCGCCAGCCGGGGACAGGTCAATACTTGGCCGCAAGGCCCCATCTTCGCTAAGCGAGGGGGATGCGCTCAGCCATCGCCCGCGGCGCGATCCGCTCCTTTTTGGCGCTAGTGTGCGGTGTGGGGGCGGCTTGCTCGGCCGGTGAGTTGCGCAGCTTGAGACGCGACCAGCACTCGGCGCCGCAGCCCGCCGCTCGCGTGAGCGCCTCGCTGCCTCGGCCTCCAGAGACTGGCCTCGCACCGGCCTCTGCGAGCCTTCAGGCTGCGCTGGCGGAGCTCGCTTCGGCCGAGCTTGTGGCGGCCACGGCGTCTCCCGAATACATTGAGCCCACGCTGCTTTCGGTGGCGCGGGAGACGTTCGTCTTTGAGCGCCCGTCCTTCAAGGCCCAGAAACTCGGCTACCTGAGGGTGGGTGCGGTGGTGGGGCGAGCCGAGCAACCTTCCGGCAACGAGGCCTGCCGGCGCGGCTGGTTCAAGATCCAGCCCGAGGGCTACGTTTGTGTCGACAACACCGCTGTTCTCGACCGAGACAGCGGGAGTGAGCTCATGGAGCTGGCGCGCTTACGTCCGGATCGCATGGCGGCGTTGCCCTACCG
This sequence comes from Myxococcales bacterium, assembly GCA_031408355.1. Taxonomy (GTDB): domain Bacteria; phylum Myxococcota_A; class Polyangia; order Polyangiales; family Polyangiaceae; genus PMG-095. The sequence goes on along the minus strand of JANNWK010000542.1, from coordinate 5,297 downwards.
CTACGGCAGGTCGCGTTACCCGGCGCCAGCTTTCTATACGCGGCTCCCAAGCCGTCTCGAGCAAGAGCGAACCGAGGTCGATCTCGTCGGTCACCTGCGAGCCGGTACGGCACGGGCCTGGCAAACCGTGGTCAACGACCTCACTCCTGCGCCGCTACTGGAAGGCGGTTCGGTCCCCACTCCCTGGGGCTACTTTCGTCAGGGCAAGCCGCTCTCGAGCGGGCGGGCGATGCCCGACAGCGGCTTCGCGCTGCTCGGCATCTACGAGCACGAAGGCCGCCGCTTCGCGCTCAATACGGACTTTGAACTGCTGCCGCTTGACCGGATAAGGCCGGTTGAGCCGAGCGGTTTCCACGGCATGAGGTTGGATGACCAGCTCACGCTCCCGGTGGTCTTCGTGCGCTCGCGCGCGGCCCACCTCTACGCGGGCGATCCCAGGACGACGGGCCTCCGCAGCCTGCGCAAGTTGGGTTATCGCGAAGCGCTGCCGATCACGGGTCGCGAGGTGATTGTCTCCGGCGTGCGCTACCTTGAGACCAAGAGCCACGACTTCATCAAGGACGAGCAGCTTGTTCGCGTCGACCGCTTCCGGAGTAAGCCCGGTTGGGCGACCTCCAACCGGGGCTGGATACATGTCTCGATCTTGCAGCAATCGCTGGTCATGTACGAAGGGGAGCGACCAACCTACGTGACGCTTGTTTCCACTGGCGTCGATGGGCTGGGTGATCCGCTCACGACGCGCTCCACCGTGCGGGGCCAGTTTCTCATCCACACCAAGCACGTTTCCGCTACGATGGACAGCGACGCGCAAGGCGACGAGTTTGACCTGCGTGACGTCCCCTACGTCCAGTATTTCACGGAGGGCTACGCCTTCCACGCGGCGTTCTGGCACGACTCCTTCGGTCAGCCGTACAGCCATGGCTGCGTTAACCTTTCACCGCTAGACGCCCGAGCGCTGTTTCATATGACCGACCCGCCGGTGCCGCAAACCTGGCACGGGGCGCTGAGTCTGCGCAGCGGAACTCTGGTTCACATCACGCCGTAACGCGGCGCACGTAGTCGGACGGCTGTTCCAGTCGTCGCCCCGAGAGCCGCTCGAAGGCGGCGGCGATGGGCAAGACTCTGGCGCCGTTCGGCAGGCGAAGCGCGAACGCCTCGGCGGCGTGAACTGAGCTACCTGGCGTGTCCCAGCGGGCGTTCAGGGTTTGCCGTAGCGTTTCGCCCACGTAGGCGCCCACGAGCACGGAAGCGCGCCGCACCCAAGGCGCTTCGGGATCGGGCGGGGCGAGCGGAGGAGCAAGCAGCGTGACGTAGCGATCGATACTGCGCAGAGAAGCCAGGGTCAGGTTGAGCGGCAACTCCACGAGCGCGCAGTACAGCCCCACGGGCGATTCCGCCAAACGTGCCCCGAGTTCGGCGACCTCCTCCGGTCGCGGCCAAGGCTCGGGATCCCACGGACTCGGGGGCGCAAGATCCATCGAGATGCGCTGGCCCAGGGGTTCGGCGCCGGGGTGCGGTGGGGCCGGAGCGTCGCTCAGCTGGAGCGCCTTACCCGCCTGCATGCGCCCGGCGACGTCGCGAAATGGCGTGAAGCAAGCGCCAGGACCCTCGACGTGCAGGCGCAGCAGATCGGAGGTTGAGCCGACCCACTCACCGGCGTAGGCCTGGCGCAGGCACTCCCCCGTGTACGCCCCCAAGCCAAGCAGCGCGCGTGAGCGTTGCTGGCTCGCACTAGAACCCATCACTGAGGCGTAGAGGAGACTGAGCGCAGCGTCCAAGCGAGCGATGCTGAACAAGGACAGATCGAACGGTGCGAAGTGGCGCGACACGGGTGATTCCGTCAGCCAGCGCGCGGTGACGACCGCGGCCAGTGAGAGCTCAGCGGAGCTGGCTCGGGCGGGGATCGCCTCCAGCTGTCGGCAGAGGTCGTGCTCGAAACGCTCCAACGCCTCCGCTCGCCGGCCGCTGGCCAATAGCTGCTCGGTCGCATCCCAGAGCAGCGTGGGCGGCGAGGGGGCGGGAGCCACGTCGGTGGGCCTGCTCCTGCCCACCGAAAGCCCCAGTCCCAAGAGCGTTTGGGAGAGCTCGTCGGCGGCGTGGTGGTCAAGCTCCAGCAGGCGCTGGAAACGGCGTATCGCTTCCTCCTTGTGAGCCTGTTTTTGGGCCACGATGGCGGCTGCTGCCAGTCCGTCGAGGCAAACAGGATCGACGAGCAGGGCTGATTCGGCGGCCTTTCGTGCCTGCTCGAGTGAGCCCGAGTGCGTGAGTATCAGGGCGCGCAGCGCGTAGCCAAGCGCCGGCAGCGCGCAGGCCTCGGGAGCGAAATCCCGGAGGAGCGCGGCAAGCTCGGCGGCCGAGCCAGCAGAGAGCAACCACGAGTCGCTCCGGGCGATCGCCCAGGCCAGCGTGAGTCTTGAGAGCTCGGCGTCCGGATCTTCGCTGTGCGCGCGGCGAGCCTGGGCCTCGGCCCGGTCCAAGTCCCCGAGCTCGACCAGCAGACGAGCGGAAGCCGCGCGCAAGTCCGGATCGATCAGCGGCGCCTTGCAGAATCGATCGAGGGCTCGGCGCGCGGCCGCACGGTGCCCGAGCCCGAGCTGCGCTCGCACCTCCAACAAGCAGAGCTCTGGGCTGCGGGCAGTGCCCAGAGCCTCGATAGCCGAGAGCGCCCGTTCGTAGTCGTGTTCGGCGAGCCAAGTCGTGATCAGGAACGCGTTGGCTGGCTCGACGGGCGCGGACGGACGCCTGGTGCCTGGCGACGGTATCGTGTTTCGCTCGCCCCCCGTGGCTCCGGACTCCGGAAGCTCGGAGCGCAGGTTCAGGGCGACCTCCGGCACGTTCGGCGTTACCAGGTCGAACTCATGGACAGGCGGCGTCAGGTCCAGATCCACGGTGGGGACCACGCTGGGCACCCGGCCTTCCGCCGGCGTGAAGCGCGGAACCAGCGGTGCGCGCGGGATACTCGGCGCCTGCGGCGTCTTCAGACGAGCCTCGAGCGTGGGGATGCTCGAGGGCGCGCCACCCGGCTCAGTCAGGCGGTCGAAGCCGTCCCCGCCGTCCTTGGCGTGGCCAAGATCCGGTGGATGCAGGGTCGCGCTGTTGAAGCTTGGCGCATCGGGGCGCAACGTGCCGCGCTCGGCGGCGCGGAGCATCGCGAGCGCCTCGGGAAAGTCTGGACAGGCCCTGAGCAGCTCAGTCAGCCGGGCGATCACGCCGCTGAGGTCGAGCTTGCCTCGCTGGTACAGGATGCGCGTCGCGAAATAGGTCGTAACGTGCACGAACTCCTGCCCCTCGCCGAGCTGAGCGAGCAAATGCTGGGCGTCCTCGAACGAGCCAGCATTGAGCTTTGCCTCGATCGCGGCCTGCAGAGGATGAAGTAAGTGGGCCGTTTGTCAGCACGATAGCTAGATGCACCCGCCCGCGTCTAGAAAGCCGGAGAATGGCTGGCGTAAGCGCCGCTCCCAAACCCCCGCGATTGTCCGACCTAGAGGGTCTTGGCGCAGCGAAAACCGATCCCGTGGCTTTGGGCCTTCGGGTCTTGGGCGTAGCGGAACGAGGGGTGGAGCCAGTCGGGGAAACTTCCGTTCCAGGCCCCCCCGCGAATCACGCGCTTCTCGCCGGTGTCGGGGCCGGTGGGCTCCTTCTGGTCTTCGGCCTTGTAGGCGCCTTCCCAGTCAGCGACCCACTCCCAGACATTTCCCACCACATCGAACGGGCCGAAGCGGGATTTTCCCGCCGGAAACTTTCCGACAGGGGCCGTGGTCGGAAAGCCGTCGTCGGCCTGGTAGAGCGCGCCCGGGAAGTGAGCCGCCAACTTGTTCTTCTGGGCCCAGGCCAGGCATTCCGTCCCGCAAGCGTTCAGGTGCTGCGCGGTCGGGACTTCGTCACCCCAGGGGTAGACGCGCCCATCCGGGCCTCGGGTGGAGTACTCCCATTCGGCTTCAGTTGGCAGGCGCCTGCCACTCGCCTTGCAATAGGTGTTCGCCATCTCCCAGGTGACGCAGTTGATCGGGTGCTCGCCCTTGGCGTCGTCGGCGATCGTGCACAGCGGCGAGTAGGCTTGCTTGTCGGCGGCCGTGATGCCGGGCCAATCGACGTCAGGTGTAGCGCGGCGACACTTGCCGAGGTCAGAACAATCGCGATACTGCTTGGCGGTCACTTCGTGCAGATCCATGCAAAAGCTAGCGAGCTTCACGTTGTGGCTCGGTCGCTGATTCGGCGCTGCGTTCTTGTCGTCGGAGCCCATGAAGAACTGACCTTCGGGGATTTGAACGGAGCCGTCCGGGCAGGTTGGCGTCGCTGCGACCGCGGCGCTGGGCGCCTGGATTGCAGCAGCCGGCCCAGCCTGGCCCGGGGATGATGCCGCCGCCCCGGCGTTGCTAGGCGCTTGCGGTTTACCGAGAGCCCAGAAGGCGCCGCCGCCGACGACGAGCAGCGCGACGAAGGCTCCCACGAGCGTGCCCGCCTTGCGGCTGCTCGGTGCTCCGGTGGCGGTCAGGGTCGAAGGCGAACTGGTCGTGTTCGCGCCGCCGCCCGTGCCAAGTCCGGCCGAAAACGGCTGCGTTTGAGCGACGAACAAATGCGGTTGCTAGTAGCCGCAGGTGCAGCCAGCGCGATTGCAGCGGCCTTTAAAGCACCGATTGCCGGTGTCTTTTTCGCTTTAGAGGTGGTGCTGAACGGCGCATTTGAAAAGCACCACCACCGCCCACCCTATCGCCGCAGCCGGGGCCTCATGGTGCTCGATTTTTTTCGCTTCGCAACGTCCACTGAGTTTTTTGAAAAATACAATTTCAAAGGGATGGAGCCTTTCACGTTCATCATCGTGGATAATGGGCAGCCCTACGAACTGCGTTGGGATGAAAAGCAGCAGCACGTCCGCCCGCTTGACCCGCTTGGCTTCTACCTCTGGTCGTCGGCCACGCTGTACCCCGGAGAGGTCAGCGAAATGCGGCAACAATGGTTTCGTGACTGGCGGCATGGGCGGCACGACTTTAGCCCAGCAGCCATCCTCGATTTCCACCGCACAGGCGGCCAAGGCGACGATTGGAACGGCTTCATCATGAACCGGGAAGGAAGGGTGCAGACGGTGAGCATTACGCAGGTGGTGAAAAATGAAGGGGGTATTGAATTGATTTACAATGATTTGTTGCGGGGGGCTATAAAGCATGAAGTGCTCGCCACCGCTACCCTCACAGCGCCAGTCTCCAGCCCAGCCAGAAAAATCCAGCATAAAGCATAAAGTACTTGCCACCGCTACTCTTACCTGCTGACCACGAGCTTGCCTTGCTGTACACTGGCCC
>JANNWK010000541.1:0-8428 GCA_031408355.1 Myxococcales bacterium | reverse complement strand
GGCCGGCTTTCGTCTGCTCAACGCTCGCTGTGTTCGACCCTGGCCCCGGTGCTCAGCGACGTGCAGGTGTTCGTGCTGTGCGCCGTCGATGCGCTATAGTCCGCGTCGATGCCGTCGTTCTTGCACGAGGGACTCATCGCGCTGGTTCGCGAGAAGCCCGATGACCGCAAGCTCTTCACTTGGCCCCTTTACGCCGTGAGCGCTCGAGCCCGCTACGAATGTCCCTTCGTGCTCGTTGTCGCCACGCCCAGCAAGGCCACCGCTCGCTGGGCTGCCAATCCCATCGACCTTGGTGTTGGCCAGCTCTGGTCGCCGCTCGTCGTCGGTCCTGAGGGTATCCCCATGGTCATCGACGCCGACCGAGCCCAGCGTGACCCGGAGCTGGCTGTGCTGTCCGTCATCGCTCACGGCAAGGGCGATGCCGAAACCGCCGTTTCCATCGCGGTAGCCGCTACCTCCTCGCTCGGGCAGCTGTCCGAGGAGCAGCGGGTGCTATACTTGGCGCTCATCGAGTCGGCTCTCGGTGACGCCGCCCGAAAGGCCTTCGAAATGCATCCCCAAACCGAAAAACTCATGAGCAGTTGGCAGCGCGGGTCGTTCGAGAAGGGCACCGCCGAGGGCCTGCTGCGCGGCAAGGCCGAGGCTGTGCTGGAAGTGCTCGAGGGACGCGGCCTCACGGTTTCCGCCTTTCACCATAAACGCATCCTTGGCTGCTCCGATCCGGAAGTGCTCAAAACCTGGCTGCGTCACGCTGGCACTGTCGCCTCCACCGACGTGCTTCTCGGCGAGTAGGTTTCGCCCGTCGGGACCGGATCCGCACTGATCCATCTCCCTAGGCAAGGCGACAGGTAGCGTTTGCCGAAAGCCCGGCACCGGCAAGAGCGTTCTGAAGCGCGCGTTGTGCGAGTACGACCCAAAGCGTTTCATGACGCCCGTCGTCAACCGCACCCTGCACACCTACCACAGCACGCTGCGCATCCTGTGCGAGGCGTTCAGGTCGAAGCTGACGGGCACGACGTGCGCTGCGAGCGCAGGCCCATCGCCGAGGCCCGCGCGGCAGCGTGATGGTCGGTCGCGACTCCGGCTCCGTGCACGAGCGGCACGCTAGCACGGGGCGCACGGCCTCGGGCGTCGTGGGCCGGGGCTGCGCGCCTCGCGACCGGTAGAGGCGACCCCTAACTTGCCCGACGCAGCGACAAAATGCTCGCCTTGCGACTCGAGGGCGGGGTCGGCATGGGTTGGATCACTTTGAGGCCTTGCTCTTCGCACTCGCCGGCGAGGAGCGAGGTGATGGGGAGTGTTTCGAGTCGGCCGGTGTGGCGCGCGATGCTCATGGCGGCGCTTTGCAGTTCGCGCAGCGTGGGGGCTTCGCCGATGCCGCCCTGGGCGCGGCAGCGCGCGCTCGCGACACGGTAGGCGGCGTGAGCCAGTCCGCCGGCCTCGTGGAGGAGGACGCGGTAACCTTCCGGCTCTTCGGCCAGGCCGCGCAGCCATTCGTGTGGGCGATCAAGTTCGGGTTTCGGCTTGGCCATGTGTCTGGCATCAAGAGCAAGGGGTGTGCCGTCGGGTCAGGGCGGGCGCTTGCCGGCCTGCAGCTCAAGGTTTCCGCTACTTGAGTGCCGGCTTTCCAGTGGTGGCGTCTGCGCGGCGCACGTGGCCACTTTGTACCCTGACGCGGGTGTCGCGCTCGCCTGTCAGGGTGTTGGCTCGCTGCGGCGTATCTCGATCTCGGAGGCGTGAGAATGCGAGCGGGTCAGTTGCTTTGCGGCGCTGCGGAGGCGGAGGCGGAGGCGGAGGCTGACGCAGCGGCGTCGGCGACGGGCGCGGGTGGGGGCGCGATGACCAAAGTGGGTTGAGGGGCGGGCGCTGGCGATTCGGGGCGAGCGAGCGGCGGAGTGAAACCGCGCTTCGAGACGGAGCTGGCGAGGCGCGCGGCGTCGGCGCCAACGGCGGCCACCAACCTGGTGGGGCTGACTCGCTCGTCGGTGGCTGGCTCGTTCAACTCGGCGTCCGGCGCGGGCGCGTCGCCCGGCTTCGCGAAACTGGCCGGCTGTGATTTGAACCGCAAGTGGGCGGCCGCAGGGGGAGCGTCGGCGCCGATGCGCGAAGGCACCGCGAGCGCCGTGAAAACGGCGAAGGCGAGCGAGCCCAGGACGAGCGCTACGAAGGGCGTCCATCGCCAGCTGAGCCGTTGCGTTGTCCCAATCGCCCGCATCCTGGACGCAGACTAACCCCGGAAGGCAGGCGACTCCAGAGGGACGATTCCGAGCAGCGGCTCGCGTCCAGCCAAACTGTCGAGCTACAGGCCTAACCGCCGGAGAAGGGATCCTCAGCGTCGGCGGAGGGCGGCGTCGCGTCCTCGCGATTGGCTAGATATCCATGCGGAAGGCTTACCGTTTGGGTGCCCGCGGACTTGCCGCGAGGGACCCGCATGGCCAAAGCCGGGAAGGGTTCGGACTCGTTGAGGCCAGTGAGCGTGGCCTCGAGCTCGCTGAGTGAGGTGACCTGCATCAGGCGCGCGCGGAGCCCCGCGGTATTGCGGAAACACTTCGTGTACCAGGTGGCGTGGCGACGGAACGCGCGCATGGCGGGGCGTTCGCCGAACCAGCTAGCAAGGCCGCGAGCGTGATCGAGCAGCACGCCGCGCACTTCCCCGAGCGTAGGTGGATTCTGCGGCTCGCGGCCGGCGAACACGTCGGCCAAATCGCGGAATAGCCAGGGCCTGCCCAGACACCCGCGCCCCACGATCACGCCGTCGCAACCGGTTTGACGCATCATGCGCAGGGCGTCCTCCGCTTCCCAGATGTCGCCGTTGCCCAAGACGGGGATGGAGAGCCGGCTCTTCAGATCGCCGATGGCCTCCCAGCGCGCTTCGCCGTCGTAGAGCTGCGCGGCGGTGCGGGCGTGCAGCCCGACCCAACGACAGCCGGTTTGTTCGCCAACTCGTCCGGCGTCGAGGTAGGTGATGCAGCTCTCGTCGATCCCCATCCGGAATTTGATCGTGACCGGGACCTCACCTGCCGCGCGCACGGCGGCGCCCACGATGGCCTCGAGCAGCCGCGGTTTGGCGGGGATCGCTGAGCCGCCGCCCTTGGAGGTCACCTTGCGCACGGGGCAGCCGAAATTCATGTCGATGTGATCGACGCGCCCCTCGCCGACCAAGCGCTTGACCGCCTCGCCGACGTAGTACGGATCGATGCCGTAGAGTTGCAGGCTGCGCGGGGTTTCGTCGGCGCCGAAGTCGGCTAGCTTCAGGGTCTTTTCGTTGCCATCCACGAGCGGCCGCGCCGTGATCATCTCGCTCACGTACAGGCCGGCCCCGAATTTTCGGCACAGCGCCCGAAACGGATAGTTCGTGACCCCGGCCATGGGCGCCAGCACGACCGGCGGATCTACCGTGATGGGGCCCAGCTTCAGCGGCACAAACTCGGCGGGCCGCGCGGGCGCAACACCTCGGTTCAGATCGCTTTTGTAGACGTCGTCCATCGCGGCCGGCGCTCGTTTAGCATGGAACGGGGCGTGCGCCGCTCAGCTCCGATCGCCGAGCCCGCTGCGCCACGTTTCCATAACGCGCTCGGCGATGCTGCCCAGCGAAGCGAGCAAGAACCCCTGGCTGCCGACCTCGCGCAGGTAGCGATCGGGCAGCGCGAAGCGCCGAAACCGCGCTCTGGGCGGGGGCATTTCGGCCAGCAATTCGGCCACGGCGGAGCCCAGCCCGCCCAGCTCTGAATGTTCCTCCACGCTCAGGATGAGCCGCGTTTCACGGGCCGCGGCCAGCACCGCCTCCACGTCGAGCGGCTTCAGCGTGTGCATGCTGAGCACGCGCACCGAGAGCTTGGCGCGCACGGCCAGCTCGTCGGCGGCCGCGACGCTGGCAGCCAGCATCCCTCCGGTGGAAATCAAGGTGACGTCGTGGCCGTTTCGCAGCGTGAGCGCGCGCCCCAGCGTGAGCGACAGCGGGGCTTCGTGCACTACTGGCTCGTTGGCCTTGCCCAGCCGCAGGTAGGCGGGTCCGGGCAGATCCACCAGCGCTCGAGTCACCGCGTCGGTTTCCAGGGGATCACCCGGAGCGACCACGGTCATGCCGGGCAAGACGCGCATCACGGCCAAGTCTTCCACGCCGTGGTGCGTATAGCCTGCGCTGCCGTAGGCGAGTCCGCCACCGACCGAAACGATCCGGACTGGCAGCTCGTGGTAGCAAACGTCGTTTCGGATCTGCTCGTAGCAGCGCAAGGTGGGGAAGTTGGCGATGGAGTAGACGAAGACGACGTTGCCGGAGTGGGCCAGGCCTGCCGCCACGCCGACCATGTTCTGCTCGGCCACCCCCGCGTTCACAAACCGCTCGGGAAAACGCGCGCGAAACGGCTCGAGCACGGAGAAGCCCAGGTCCCCGGTGAGGAGCCAGACACGTGGGTCCCGCTCGGCGAGCTCGCACAGCGCTTTGGCGAACGCCGTCCTCATGGCGCGTTCCGCTCGAGCTCTTCGAGCGCTTGAGCGAGCTGCTCGGCGTTCGGCGAGCGATAGTGCCACTCAAAGCGGTCTTCCATGAAGCCGACGCCCTTGCCCTTGAGGGTTCGGGCCAGCACGACCGTGGGGCGCGCGTCTGGCGTGGTCTCGGCCGAGAGCACTCGGGCGAGCGCCGCGTGGTCGTGGCCGTCGACCTCGGCCACCTGCCAGCCGAAGGCGGCCCACTTGTCGGCGAAGGGGCCGAGCTCCAAGACCTCGGCAACGGAGCCGAAGCCCTGCCAACCGTTGCTGTCGACGATGGCGCACAGACGACCCAGCCGCTGGTGACCCGCGAAGAGCGCGGCTTCCCAGACCGAGCCCTCGTCGCACTCGCCGTCACTCATGAGCACAAAGCTTCGATACTCGCGGCCGCTGGCGCGGGCGGCCAGGGCCATGCCCGCGCCGAGCGAGAGCCCGTGACCGAGCGAGCCGGTCGAAACCTCGACGCCGGGAACGCCGTGGTGGATGACATGCCCGGCCAGGGGCGAGCCATCGTCGCAGTAGCGCTCTAGCCATTCCTTCGGGAAAAAACCGCGGCCCGCCAGCACGGCGTAGAGGGCGGCCGCGGCGTGGCCCTTGCTCAAAATGAAGCGATCGCGCTCCGGCCAGTCGGGCTTCTGCGGGTCGACGCGGAGCACTTGGGCGTAGAGCACCGCCAGCGCGTCGGCGGCGCTCAAGCAGCTGCCGACGTGGGAGGCCTTGGCGTGGTGGACCATCTTCAGCACGTCGCGCCGCACCGCGTGAGCCAGGGCGACGCTGGATCCCTGCGAGACCACCGGGGCAGCGCTCGGCACCCGCTGAGCGCCGTAGAGCGCTTGCTTGAGCGCTTGCATCGCGGGCGCGTGGCGCGTGGGGTCGAAGAGGAAGAAGTTGGTGGCGAGCGTGGCGTCGTCGATCAGCGGGTGCTCGCACAGCTCGCCTGCTCCGAGGGAGTAGCAGCGGTAGCCGAGCAGCTTCAGTAGCTCTAGGATGTCGTTCGGGTGATAGTTGAAGGCGCGCGCCCACTTGCGCAGCATCTCGAGCATCAAGACCGGGCGGAAGCGCTGCAGCGAGTCGAGCCCGCCTCGCAACGCAAACAGCTCCGCGCCTTCGACGTCGCACTTGATGAGGTCGACGCGCTCGAGCTTTTCCTCCGCGACGAAAGCGTCGAGCGTGCGCATCTCGACGTTTACTTCGCGATTTTCCCCTTGGAATAGCGGTTGCTGCGAGGCCGCGACGCTGCCGTGAAAGGCCGGCACGAAGAAAGTGACGCTGCCGGCGTTCTCGCCGAGCGCGAAGGCGTGCGGCTGGATCCTTCGTCCCAGCCCATTGAGTTCGACGTTACGAACCAGCTCCGCGTAGGTGCTGGGGACGGGTTCGAAGGCATGAATTTTCGCGCTTCGGCTGCGCGCTGCCTGCGCCATGCTCAGCGCCATGAAGCCAGCGTTCGCTCCAATGTCGAGGATCACCTCTGCCGACGCCGCCAGCGAGGCCAGCGCCACCCGCTCCTCGGGCTCGTAGTGGCCGTGGTTGACGGCCACACTGGGCACGCTGCGCGTGTCATGGGGATGCCAGGCCATGCGCAGTCCGTCGGCGAACGTGACCGTCAGTCCTGTCGCCTCGAGCTGAATGCTGCGCACCTGCCCCCGCCCGAGCAGGCTCGCGTACTCGGCGAGCTGCTGATGGCGCTCCTGCATGACGCGCCAATACTCGTCGCGCGAAAGTTCGCCGCTGTCGTGGGCGCTGGCGAGCGCTGCCAAGCTTTGGGCCGGCTCAGTCACGGGTTCTGGCCCAGCGTAGGGTGCGAGCCAGGCCCTCGCGCAGCCCGATTTCAGGCTCGAAGGCGAAGGCTTCGCGCAGCTTGGAGAGATCGGGTCGGGCGCGCGCGGGTGCGCCTTCCGCGGTGCTGGCCGGGCGCGCGGTGTTAACCCGCACGGGCTCCGTCTGGCCCGCTAGATCTGCCACGATCTGCGCTAGCTCAAGCACGCTGGTCTCCGGATGGTCGGTGCCTACGTTGAAGGCTTCACCATTGCGGTCAGAAAGCAGCAGTCGCAGCAGCGCCACCGTGGCGTCGGCGACGTAGCCGTAGGTGCGGGTGGCCCTTCCGTCGCTCTCAAGCTCGATGTTGCGTCCGGCGAGCGCCATGGAGATCAAAGCCGGCACGATGCGGCGGTCGTGGGGTCGGAGGCCCGGGCCGTGCACGTGAAAGGGTCGCGCGATCTTGACCGGGACGGCGCGCGCCTCGTAGTGGGCGAGGCAGTAGGTTTCGCCGGCGCGCTTGGCTTCCGCGTAGTAGGCGCGTCGACTGAGCGGATCGACCCGACCGACGTAGCTCTCGGAGGTGGGGATCGCGCCGGGATCCGGGGTGCCGTAGACCTCGCTACTGCTGATGAAGAGCGCGCTTTGGCTGCCGGCGGCGCGTTCGAGCAGCCGGTGGAGCGCCGACGTGTTGGCCTCGAGCGAAGCCAACGGATCTGCCAGGAAATCGGCTGGTCCGGAGGGGGCGGCGGCGTGCACGAGGAAGTCGAACTGCAGGCTGACCGGCAGCGGAGCTCGGACGTCGCTTTCTACGAGGGTCACGTCGCGGCGTTCAAAGAGGTGACCGAGTCGCGCCTCTGCGCGGGCCGCCGAGCGGACCATGAGCAGGATTTCGCAGGGGCTGCTGAAGGCGGACTCATCGTTCAGGAAGGCCACGCTGTCGGCTAGGTAGGCCGCCAGCATGCCGCTTCCGCCCGTGATCAAGAGCCTGCGCCCCGAGAGCGCCGCGGCGTGCGGTGCGACTCGTTCAGCGATGCGCGCTAGATCGTCGCGCACAACGCGAGGAAACCTCGGCGTTTTCTGAACTCGCTGAGCGAGCGCGCCGCTCATTCGGCGCTCGCCGCCACCCGGGGAGCGCTTCGCTGATGAACCTTCTCGCTCACGAAGTCGTGCAGCGTGGCGATGACGTACTCGAGCATACGGGGCTTCAAGCCGGGGTAGACGCCCAGCCAGAAGGTTTGCTTCATGACGAAATCGGAGACTTCAAGCGAGCTTGCCCGCCGGTGCTCGATCTCCGCGTAGGCCGGCTGTCGCAGCAGGTTTCCCGCGAACAGCAGCCGGCTGGCAATCCGCCGGGACTTCAGAAAAACCAGGAGTTCTTCGCGGCTGAAGGGCGCGCTTTCTCGCACCGAAATCGGGAAGCCGAACCAGCTCGGGTCGGAGTCGGCGGTGGCCTCGGGCAGCACAAAGAATTCGGAGAGCGAGGCAAGTCCAACCGTTAGCGTCCGGAAGCGCTCCCGTCGGGCGGCTCCGAACGCGTCGAGCTTGTCCAGCTGCGCCAGCCCAATCGCCGCCTGAAGATCGGTGATCTTCAGATTGTAGCCAATTTGCGAGTAGGTGTACTTGTGGTCGTAGCCGCAGGGCAGGGAGCCGAGGGTATGGCCATAGCGCTTGCCGCAGGTGTCGTCCTTGCCGGGCTCACACCAGCAGTCGCGACCCCAATCGCGGAACGACTCGACGAGGCGTTTTAGCTTGGGCGAATCAGTGAGCACGGCGCCGCCTTCACCCATCGTGATGTGATGTGCGGGATAAAAACTGACCGTCGCGATGTCGCCAAAAGTTCCAATGGGTTTGTCGCCGATGGAAGCACCGATCGCATCACAGCAATCTTCGACCAGCCACAATCCGTACTTATCGCAGAACGCCTTCACCGCCTTGGCGTCGAACGTGTTGCCAAGAGTGTGCGCGATCATCACGGCTTTTGTTTTCTCCGTGCGCGCAAGTTCGAGTTGCGTAATGTCGATGTCGTAGGTTCCGAGCAGAACGTCGACAAAAACTGGAATGCCGAGGACTTGCGCCGGCGAGCGGCCGGCATGAACGCCATCTCCCGAATATTTCGCTCCACCGGCGCTGAAGAAATTCTTCCAGGCCGAGTCACCATCGGCCTCCATCTCATGGGAGGCTG
>JANNWK010000540.1:0-14263 GCA_031408355.1 Myxococcales bacterium | reverse complement strand
GCGCCTGCCTGACGTCAATTACAAACTCCCGCCGTGTTGCCTCAAGAAGAAACGCTACTTTCTGGACTCACGAAGGATCGCACCAAATTCTGGAACAGTGCTCTCAACCAACTCGTGGTCTATTTTCCAGGAAGGCTCCCGGCATACGGCTGATGCCGGACTTGGCGGGATCGGCTTGCTTCCGATTCGGGCCCAACAGGAGCGTTATGCTTCCGCCGTCGACAGTCGCGCGACCCGTTCACCCGCCCTGAGAGCCGAGGCTGCCAAGAGGCACACCAGCGGCGACAGGAACAGGTGGTAGCGGTCCTCCCCGAAAAATAGCACGTGTGTCAGGGCGGTGATGGCGAGCGTGGCCATGGCTATTCGCCCGCCGGCACCCAGGAATGGTCGTCCGGGGAGCGGGAGGAAGGCTACTGCCGGCACGACCAGTACGAGCCAATGAAAGGGGTGCGTCTGGTCGGCGACCCCGTAGAAGATGAGCGCGGACAGCACGAGCAAGAGGCCGATCTGCCAGTACTGTTCTTCACGTCGCAGTCGTCCCAATGGGAGCGCGACGATCGAGAGCGCCGCAGCGGCGAGCAATCCAAGATGAGTCGCGGAAAGTAGGCTGCGGGCCGCCACACGCCTTGTGTCGGGCCAAACACCGGGGTCCGCCTCGCCCAGATATTCGATAGCGAACGATTCATGGTTGAAGGTCTGCGCCAGCTTCTTTGGAGCAAGGCTCAGCCAATGCGCCGGGTCATTGACGATTTTCTGCCAGCCCACGCTGGCCCAGCAGTCGTCTTGCTGTACTTGGCCGGTCACCACCGGACAACCGTCGCTGGCGCGCAACGTTCGAAAGCGCCCCGTTTCGGTCAAGGCACCAATAGCCAAGTTCCAGCCGCCATTGGTCGAGACCAGCGCGCAGCCGTCCATGCGCTGGCAGTTGCGGAGCGTCCAGGGCGCCACCACGACCAGAGCGACGCCGAGCGCCAGGGCAGCCCGCAGTACGGCCTTGCCGACAGGCCTTGCTTCGCTCAGCGCTACCAACGGCACCAGTAGCAGGCTTGCCGGACGCATCAGCGTGAGGACGCCCAGGATGACGCCAGCCAGCACTCCCGCCTGCCAACCCCCACGGAAACGGAGCAACGTCCACACCAGCAGCATGAGCAGGAACCCGCTCGGGATCTCGGTCATGACCAGCGGGCAGTAGGCGATGAGCCCGGGGTGTAGCGCGGCGATGCCCCCGGCGACGCGCGCCCGCGAAGCGCCCAGGTAGCGAAGCGCCACGCGGTGCACCAGGATGGCGGTGCCCGCACCCAACACGGCGTTGAGCAGCGGCGCCACCAGCAGTTGGTTTTCGACGAGCCGGTAGAACAGGCTGAGCAGTCCGCTGTAGCCCACCGGATAGTGCGCCCACGGTTTCCACACCGAGACGCCTCGGACCAGTACATCCTCGGAGTAGCCGAGGCCGGCCGCGATCCGCGCGGCACCGACGTGGTAGTAGTGGCCGTCCCAGACGGGCTCCTTCGCCCAAGCGATTGCGACAAACAATCGGGGCAAGAATGCGACCATGCCGAGCGCCCAGGAGAAGGCCGTGTCTTCCGGCCTCGACCCGGTGGGACGAATTTCGCTCAACGCTCGGCGTCTCCGTCGGTTTCAGCTCGCCACTGGCGCAAGCGGCGTAGATAGGTCTTGGTGACCTGGGTCGGGTCGAGCTTCAGGAATTTGGCCAGCTGCTGCACGAAGCCGCGGGTGTACACGAGCGCCGGCAGCTCGTCGAATGCCTCCCCCTCGATGGCGGCGAGGTGGCTGGCGCCGATTTTGGTTTCCCGGGCAATTTCGGAAAGCTCCACCCCGAGCGACTCCCGTACCTTGCCAAGCAGGCGGCCCGTGAACTCTGTTTCGGCGTTGATTTCCCGCGACAGCTCGTGTCTCAGCACGGCCCGCTCGGCCAGCATGGCGCTGTCGGTGGCAGGCGAGCGAGGCGCCTCGGCCTCCGGCTCCGGAAAGACCGAAATGTCGTAGGCCTTTCGCCGCAGTGGGTCGAGCAACGTGTCGTGGGCTTCCTCGATCCTCGCGCGCTCCGGTCCTTCCTCCGACTCTGCCAGTAAGGACGTCAGCGGGAGGCTTCCAGGTTGGTACAAGTCGCGTTGGCGCTTGTAGGCTCGGCGCAGCTCTTCGTCGGTGGCTCCGCGGTGCGCGAGCAACACTTCGTACAGGTTCAGTTGACTAGGCGCCAGTGGAATGGGCTGGGCTTGGCGTTCGTGGTCTCGGCTCGCGGCGAGCGCCAGCAGGCGACGGGCGATGCGTTCAAGGTTCCGCGCGCTCTTGCTGGTTGGGCTGTCGATCAACAGCGGGCGCCGGTGGACGACGCTGAGCCAGACAGCGTCGTCTTGTTCGATGTGCCCGACGTAGTCGAAGTTCACACCCAGGTGCCGGCTCGCAAGATCACACATGGCCAGGCCCAGATCCGCATCTGACCGCAGCCGTGCGCTGTTGACGATGAGTCGCGGCCGGATCCGCGAAAGTTCGGCCGCCGCCAAGGCACCCAAGGCGGTGTCGTAGCGGGCGATGGCTCGCACGAGATCTTGCGGCGCGGGCAGGGGACCGAGCTCCGCCTCGGCTCGTTCCACCAGCCGGAGCTTGAAGCGGTCCTTGACCAGCGCGCGTCGCAGGGCACGAACGAAGGCCGCTCGCACGAAGCGGTAGCTGGCCTCCACGCTGGGGGGCTCGGGGGTTGTGACGCAGATACCAAAGTCGGCGGACAAGAACAGGTCGAGCGTTGCTGGTTGGGTCCCGGCGCCCAAGTCCAAGAGCACGTAGTCGGCTTCGAGCCGCCGCAGGTCGCGGGCCCAGCGGGCCTTTCGTCCCGGACGCACCGGCACGGTCGAGCCCGTACGGTAGAGCTGGGGAATGAGCGATAGGCCCGGCACCTGGGTCGCGATGGCCGCGAGGTCGTCCTCGTCCGCCTCGTCATTTCCCAAGCGCGCAAGTGGGGCCGGTTGGCTCAGCCCAAGGGCCGTGTGCAATTCGGCGCCAGCGGGGTCGGCGTCGATGAGCAGGACCTTGCGTCCGAGTTGCGCCAAGTACACCGCTAGATTCAGCGAAAGCACGCTCTTCCCGACTCCGCCGCGCCCGCCGCCGATGGCGATCACGTGCCTGACACCGAGCGGCGGAGCCGAGGCTCCGGAGCCCGGCGGGACGCTTGGGGGCCATGAGCTTGAGGGCCCTGAGCTTGAGGGCCCTGAGCTCCGTGAGGACGGTGTCGTCATCCGCCGGGGAACGTACTACGCTCCCCAGCGCAATGTTGAGCTTCCGAGCAGCTGGCGTCGTCGCGCTGTTTGCCTTCCTGAACACGAAGCTGGTCACGTGTCGCTCCCCCGGGGAGGGTTCAGCAGATGCCGCGCCCACCCCTGCCGAGGCGAAGGACGTCAACTTGGCCGGCGTCGATACCTCCACCCTGACGGCCCGGGAGAAACAGGATTGGTCCCGTTTCGTTGCCGAGTTGCGCTCACCCTGCCCTGACCAGCCGGTGAGTGTGGCGAAGTGTGTTTCGGAGTCGCGAGCCTGCAGAGCTTGCGTTCCCGCCGCCAAGTTTCTAGCGCGCCAGGTTCAGCGCGGCAGGACGCGTGGCCAGGTTGAGACGGCCTATAAGGCTCGGTTCGCCGCCGACCAGCTCAAGAACATCGAGCTTCAGGACTCGCCCTCCAAGGGAGACCCCTCGGCGCCGGTACTTCTGGTTGAGTTCGCAGATTTTCAGTGCCCGGCCTGCGGTGCCGCTCGGCCCATCATCGAAGAGACGCTCAAGCGGCACGCGGGCAAGGGGCGCCTCGTTTTCAAACACTTCCCGCTCAGCATCCATCCCTTCGCGGAGAAGGCGGCGCGAGCGGCCGTGGCTGCCCAGAAACAGGGGAAGTTCTGGGAAATGTACGGCAAGCTCTTCGACAGCCAAGAACGCCTGAGTCCGGCCGTCATCGATGAGCTTGCCAAGGGGCTTGGCCTCGACCTGGCGAAGTTCCAGCAGGACGCCCAGAGTGAGGCCGCAGCGGACGCCGTATCGCGTGATCGCAAGCAGGGGGAGCGGCTCGACATTCAGAGTACCCCCACCCTATTTATCAATGGGCGGATGTTCCCCGCGACGCCGGATTTCGCTGAGGAACTTGGTGAGTGGATCGAGCTTGAGGTGGAGCTGACCCAGGGACTTCAAGCGCCGCCTCAAGTCGGTGTCCCGAGTGGCAAGCCAGTGACGCCGAAAGCCCCATGAGGGTCGTCGTCGACCTGGCCTGCTTCCCAACCGGACGCCACTATCCGGGCATTGCCCACCTGCTTCGCGTCGCCGCCATGGGCCTGGTGGAAGGCTTCGCGGGTGATTTCCCGGTGGCGGACCTGCCGCTGGTAGCCATCGACACCGAGACGACCGGGCGCGACTCGACGACGGATCGCGTCGTTGAAGTGGCCTGCGTCCGCTTTGAACGCGGCGAAGTCACGCTCCGCCAGAGTTGGCTCGTGAACCCGGGCCGCCCGATACCGAAGGAAGCGTTCGACGTGCATGGCATCTCCGACGACGACGTGACGCACGCGCCCGCTTTCGAGGCCATCGTGCCCGAGTTGCTTGAGGCGCTCCGGGGCGCGGTCCCGCTGGCCTACAATGCTGAGTTCGACCGGAAGCAACTCTTTGCCGAGCTTGCGCGTGTGTCGGCCGTCGAGAATCCGCCGCCTGCCTTCCAGAAGAACGTGGAATGGGTCGATCCGCTGGTTTGGGCGCGTGAGCTTCAGAAGCACGAGAAGAGCCGAGCGCTGGGCGAAGTAGCTGCGCGCCTTCAGATCGACACCGGTCAGGCTCATCGCGCGACGAGCGACGCCGAGACCGCCTTGCAGGTCTTCCTCCGGTTTCGTGAAGACACGCGCGTCCCCAAGATCTACGGGGCGCTCTTGCAGGAGCAGCGCCGCCTGGCGCGTGCGTTTGATCAGGAACGCATGCGTTGGCGCTCGAGCCCGGCCGTGCCCGCCACGTAGCCCCTGCGGGAGGCTTCGTTCACTCCGGAATTCGGAAGCTCTTGGAGAGCGTGACGGCACTGCCACTGAACGGCGGCACCCGCGCCCCGCGGAACGCGCCCTGGATGCAGGCTCCTACGGGCGTACCGCCGAACGGAGCGGACACGCTGACCGACGAGACCGGGCCGTCGGGTGAAAAGGTGACGCTCGCCGAGCCGCCGCCAGCAGGTCCACCCGGACGCCTGCAGCGGCTGACGGCTGACGATGCTGAGCCGAGCGCGACCATGGCAGCCCCGCGATTGAGCGGACTTCGTTCGCCCAGCGGAGGGAGCGGCGTCGCGTCCTTCACAGGCTCTTGCGCCCGCTCGGCCCCCTTCTCGAGCCGCTTGTAGGGGTTGTCGAGCCGAACGTCTTTGTTCGCTTTTCCGGTGGCGGGGGCCTTGCCGTGCTGGCCGCCTGGCCCCGGTGCGAGCGGGATCCTATCGACGCTCACGCCGACGTCGTCCCCCCAGTACACGGGAACGCTGCGCGTCGCCGCTCTGGGCGAGGTCGCGTTGCCGACGGCCGCGCCCGTGCTCGGCAGCGGCGCTGGCGCCCGAGTGTTGACGAACCAGATGGCGGCTCCGGCAGCTGCGAGCCCGGCGAAGGCGACGAACACCGGCAACCCCTGACGGCTGCGGCTGCGAGCGATTTCCAGGCTCTGCGGCTGCGGCGTGCTCGACTTCGACAGGGAGCTGGAAGTGGGCGGCTCCGACGGAGTGGCAGGGAAACGCCCACTCGATGAGCGGCTTGGTTGCGAGACATCCCGCCCCACCGGTTGCTCGGGCACCAGGCCTGCCGCCACGACCCCGTCGCTTACGGTCAACGCCTCTCGCAGCGCTTGGCGCTGGGATTCAATCCGCGACCCCAGGACTCGTCGCACCAGCTGCCCGACGCTGGCGTGCGAGACCATGACGCGCTCCTCGACCAGGAAGCGCTCGAGTGCCTCGCTCATCTCCTTGGCCGTCTGGAAACGCTTGCTGAGATCGCGTTCTAGCGCCTTGAGCACGATGGCGACCAGCTTCGGCGATAGCTTGGGATTGAGCGTGGCCGGGTCCGGGATCTTGTGCTTTTTGACCAGCTCGAGCGAATGCGCTCCGTTCTCTCCTCGAAACAGGCGCTCTCCCGTGACGAGCTCGAACAGCACGATGCCCAGCGCGAACACGTCGCTGCGGCGGTCCAGCTTTTCTGCGCTCGCCTGCTCCGGCGACATATAGCCAAACTTGCCTTTGATCTTTTCTTCCGAACCGAGATCGCTGTGCGCCGTAGCGTTGGCGACGCCGAAGTCCACAAGCTTCGCGCGCCCGTCGAGGCCCACCAAGATGTTGTGCGGGGACACGTCGCAATGCACCACGTTCCGGAGCTCTCCGTCCCAGCCCCGCAGCTCGTGGGCAGCGTGCAAACCCGCCGCCGCATCCGCGATGATCTTCACCGCTATCTCGGCGGGGATCGCCCGCCGCCGCCGCGCTTCCTTGATGATCGTGCGGAGTGAGTCGCCCTCTACCCACTCCATCGCCATATAGAGGATGCGGTGATCCTCGGCGACCTCGTGCACCTTGACCACGTTGGGGTGGTCAATGCTCCGGACGATTTGCCCCTCTTCCAGGAACATGGCGCGAAAGTCGGAGTGACGTGCGAGCTCTGGGAGCATCGCCTTGACGGCGACGAGCCGCTGTTTCCCGCTGACTGGCGAGCGCTCGCGCGCCACCCACACGCTGGCCATGCCCCCGCGCCCGAGCTGGATCAGAAGCTCGTACCGACCGAGCGTTGAGCCCGACTTCAGTTCCGCGGCCATCCGTATTCCCTGCGCATTCAACACCAACGGCGTCGCTTTGGCACGACTCCGAATCGACAAAGCATGTCACGGAACGCGGACTCGAGCGAGACACAATGGACGGAATTTGCCGCGCTGGCCGCAGCGCAGTGTGGTCGCCTGTAGGTAAGGGCGTCAGGGCGACGCGGGCACGGCCGCGGACGCGCTCGGCGCCGCGCGTGCTAGCTCGCCTGCGGGAGCGACGACCTTCATGTCCACCTCAAGCAGAACGAGCTCGCCCGCCGCGACGGACAGCGTGCGCCGCTCCGGAACCGCAAATGGGTGCTCCAGGCGAATGTAGTGGGTGCCGGGGCTCAGCCGAATGGGCCGCGCGAACGGCGTCGTTTCACGCCGGCTTCCGTCGACCACCACGTTGGCCCAGGGATGCGCGACGACTCGCAGCTCGGCGGCTTCGGGGCCCGGCGCCGCCAGCGGCGCCGCGGCTCGCCGACTGGCCTCCTCGCGCCCGAAGACGCGGCGCAGAGCGAACCCGCTGACGACGATCGCGAGCCCGATGAGCAGGAGGCCTAGGGTCACTGAACCCAGCGATGTCTTCTGGGACTCGCGCAAGACTAGCGACTGCGTAGCGGGCCTGCCTTCGGCCAGACCAGCGCTGGCTAGGGCGGCCTTGATCGCTTGCTCCGGAGTGCCATCCCAGATCTCGGCCAAGGCCGCCGCTAGGCTTTCTCGCAGCTCCAAGGCGCTGCCCATTCGGTCACTCGGCAGCTTCTCCAAACAGCGAGCGATCAGCCGTTCAATATTGCCCGAGACCTTCAATCCGCCTTGCGCCAGAGGGGGCGGAGGGTTCTGACGGATGCGCAGGGAGGTCGAGCGATCCGTAGCTCCTTCAAAGGGGCGCTGCCCGGCGATGAGCTCGTAGAGCAGCGTGCCGAGCGAGAACAGATCTGAACGAGGGTCAGCCGGCTCACCCAAGATCTGCTCGGGCGACATGTACAGGGGCCCGAGGTAGCCGGTGCTTCCGTCGAGGAGCTCCGGAGCGGTGGGCACGCGCTCGTCGACGGCCAGCGCGAAGTTGAGCAACTTGATTTCTCCAGCCTTGGCGACGAGCACGTTCTTTGGCTGGAGATCCCGATGGACGACGCGTCGCTCGTGCGCATGACTGAGGGCTTCGGCGAGCCGAAGTCCGATCGCGATAGCGGCTGCCGGCGCGAGGCGTTTGGCGCGACTGAGCAGCTCTTCCACGGTGAGGCCATCGACGTGCTCGAGGACCAGCCACATCCGCTCGCCTCGCTTGACGAAGTCGTACAGCTTGAGAATGCCTGGGTGGTCGAGCGCCGCGAGCAACCGGGCTTCGCGCTCCAGCGTCGACGCGAACGGCGAGGAGGGCAGGATGTTCTGCCCGAGCGACTTGATCAGCACCTGGCGCCCGAGCGGTTCCTGCACCGCCTGGTACAGGTCCGAGATCGGTCCGGAACTGAGCTTGCGAACCACCTCGCAGCCATCGAAGGAAACCAGCTCGGGCATCGCCAGGCGCAGCTTATACCCCGACTGGCTGGGCGCCATCGCCCGGGTTACGCGGCGGGCGTTGAGGCAGCCCAGAAGATCATGTAGGGGGGGGCCGTTGGCCCTTCTGGCTCGAACCCGCGCGGGCGTGAATCGGCTCCTGCAGGCCGCTCGCGGTTATTTCGAGGACCAAGATCCACGTTTTGTGGTCGCGTTCGCTCCCGCGCTGCTGGTTTCGATTCTGCTCTTCGTGCGCTCGCCGCTCTCGAACTACATCTTCGACGAGCAGGAAGCGCTCCTTGCCAACCCCTACGTGAATGGCAACGGGCTGCCGTTCTGGAGCGCCTTCACTCGGGATTTCTGGGGATTGCCGCCGGAGCGCAGCATCGGGTCGTACCGTCCGATACCGAACCTGGTGTGGCGGCTCTTGTGGCACGTGAGCCACCAACCCTTCATTCACCACTGGGTGAACGTCATCGGCCACGCCGTCAACGGCGCGCTGGTGTCGGGGTTCGTGCTCGCGGTCTCGGGTCAGCGCAAGTTGGCCTGGCTTGCGGGTGGGGCCTTCTTGAGCTCCGCCGTGCTCACGGAGGCCGTCTCCGGGGTGGTGGGGATTGCGGATGTGCTGGGCGGGATGGGCGTGTTGCTCGCCTTGCACGCACTCCGGCTGCGCCTCTGGCTGATGCCGATTGCGGTGCTTCTGGCCGAAAGCTTTGGGCTGTTCAGCAAGGAGAGCGCCATCGTCGCGTTGCCGCTGGTGGCGTTTGCGGCCCTCGCGACCGCCGCGCCCCTGCATCCGGAGCGGCCGCTCCGGGTGGCTCGCTCGCTCGTCGCGTTCGTAGCGCTGCTTCTGGCACTGGTCGCCTACACGGAGTTTCGCAAGCGCGCATTTCCGGTGGTATTGGCGGACGAGCTGCTTCGCCCATTGGCTCCGAGCGAAGCCTGGCCGCGCCGCTTGTTGCACGAGTTCTTGCGGTGGTTTCAACAGCCCAGCTTGCCGCGCGATCCGATCAACAACCCGCTCGTGGACGCACCTCCGTTGCTCCGGATAGCCGCTGCGCTCCGGATCTATGCCGGTGGGCTCGGGCAGGTGCTACTGCCCTGGACGCTGAGCGGTGACTACTCGTACCGCGCAGAACCCGTGCCCGTTCGTCCCATATTCTGGGGAAGCGTGGCGGGCGCATTGCTGCTCGTCGTGCCGCCCGTGCTGGCCTTCGGCGCCTTCGTCAAGAGCGTGTCGGTGTTTCGGCGCCTGCGCGGTCAGTTGGCCAGCGAGCGTCGCGCGGGTGCCGGTCCTTGGGCGTTGGCTGCGGTCGGTCTCTTCTGGTTTCCGGTCGCCTATTTCCCGCACTCAAACATTCCTGTGCTGCTACCCACCGTGCGAGCCGAGCGCTTTTGGTACCTGCCGGTGGTCGGCACGTCCCTGCTCCTGGGCCTGGTTGGGGCCTGGCTGCTCTCTCACCGGCGAAAGCGCTGGGGTGCGGCGCTCTTGGGCGCGTTTCTGGGCGTGCAGGCGGTGCAGGCACGGGCCCACGCTCTCGACTACATGGACGACCTAAGCTTTTGGGACGCGACGCGGCGCGCCGCTCCGGCCAGCGCCAAGGCGCAACTCAACTACTCTGTGATGCTGGGGGCACGCGGCAAGCTCGTCGAACGCCTGCACTACAACGGGATCGCCAAGGAGTTAGCGCCGAACTGGGCCATGGCTCACGTCTACTACGGCGATACTTTGTGTCGCCTCGCGGCCGTCGCCGAGCCTGCCGGTTCTAAGCCAGATCCGGCGAAGCGGCTTGCGCGAGCCGAACGAGCGTTTCCCCACTACCTCAAGGGCTTCGAGCTGGCGCCGAACGATCCGAACCTGGTCTCGCTGGGTCTTCAGTGCCTGTGGGACGAGAAGCTGATGCTTCCGCATCGCGACGAACTCTCGCGTGCGGCGGACCGACATCCGGGCTCTTGGCTCTCCTTCCTGGTGAACGACACGCTGGAGAACGGCCAGCAGAACGCGGGCGTTCAGAAGAAGTATCGACCGCGCTCCTACGATGAAGGGCCGAAGACCGATTGAACGCGCGGCGTCCGAGCGCGCCGACTACTTCAGCCGAAACAGCCAGAAAAGGCCGCCGAGACTGGCGGCCAAGACCAAGAGCGCCAGTAGCGCGACGGCCAGATCGGCGGGGCGAAAGCCGTCGCTTTCGTGCTCCCGCCGAACCGCGTGCCTGGTGACGTGCGCGATTGGCGCCACCGCGCGGTTTTCTGGGGCTGTCTTGTTGGTCCCGACGGAAGTGGGGGGCTCGACGGCGTCCTCATCGCGCATCTTCTCGTCGCTGCTAGCTTCGATCTCGACCAGCGCTTCAGCCACCGGATCCTCGAAAGTGAGTGACGTGGCCCCAAGCGTCACCGGCTTTCCGCGCGGCCACAGCGTGTCGCGCTTGGGCTGCAGCTTCAGCCCGTCGAGGAGCGCGCCGTTCTTCGAGCCCAGATCTTTCACCCAGAGCGACTGCCCGCGCCGAGTGACTTCGATGTGGCGGCGGGAAGCGTCCGGATCTGCCAGGGTCAGGTCCAGCCCTGGGCCGCGCCCCACCGAGTAGGCGCGATCAAACTCGACGATAGCCAGCTCCCGGCCCTGGTCGGGGCCGCTTTCAACCATCAGCCGGACGGCGGCGGCCTCGCCTTGGGCGGCGAGCGCCGCTGCCACGAGCGAGAGCGCGATTTCCCGGGTGGCGAGCTGGGCATCGTCCGTCACGGGCACGGCCTCGATCGTCAGCTGAAGCCAGATCCTCCCGACCCGCAGCAGTTCTCCACTTTGGACCACCCGCGGCGCCTGTGGGGACAAACGGACAGGTCCGGCGAACGTGCCGTTGGTGCTGCCCTCGTCCATCACGACGTAGTCGCTGCCGCGTTGGCGGATGGAAGCGTGTCGCTGACTGACGCTGGGATCGGGGAGTCGAACCTCGCAGCCTTCGCCGCGGCCAATGACGATGCGCGGAGCATCGAAGCTGACCTTGAGGGGTGTGGCGTGGTCGCCGGAGCGTACGACGACGGTAAGCGCCATAGGGCGACCGAGAGTTAGCTCAATCCCCGCGGGAGCGCGACGTCCAGGTTCTCCCGGCGCTCGTCCCGCGTCGACCCAGGCCAGCCCCAACGGGTCAAAACTTGGCCATGGTCCGCCAGGCCGCGTAGTCGAGGGGCAAGCCTAGTGCTCCGCCCCCGGAGCCAAGGCCGGAGGCAGCATGACGCAAGCACAAGAACGCCGCGCCGACGCCCAGGGCCGGTTGCCCGTCGAAACACTGGTTGAGATCTGTGGAAACGAGCCCGGGACGCCGGCATTCGAGGCTGAATCGGTGGATGTCAGCGCCAGAGGGATGCACCTCCGGACAGCCTACCTGCCGGACGAGGGCGCACCCCTGGTCTGTCGCTTCGAAGAGCAGGGCCGCGAGATCGTGGTTGAGGGCGTGGTGGCCTGGCGTCGCGAGGGCGCGCGGGGCGGCGAGTTTGGCGTCGAATTCACGGCGCTCGACAGCCGTAGCGTGGACGCACTCCGCGAACTTTGCGCCAGCGCCGACGATGCCAACGGCAAAGGCGACTCGGCCGCGGCAGCCGAAATGGAGTCCCCGCATCTCTCTGGGACCAAAGTACGGCTGCACATTGACGGCCTCGGCTCCCCGATGAAGGCGCGGGTTCGCTCTGGGGATCCACGTCGCATTCAGGTGGGGTCCAATCTGGAGTTTCTGAGGGTCGGTCGGCGACTTGAGATCGAAGATCTGGACCGAGGCGGCCGTCGCACCGCCCACATCGATTCCGTCAACGTCGCGATCGATCCCGAGACTCAGGTGCCGCAGCTGGTGGTGGCGCTACGCTACGAAGGCGTCGAGGAATCGACACCCGAGCCGAGCGTCGCCGATCTGGCGGGTGCGCCAGCGCCGAAGACGCTGCGCATCCCGGGCGAAGGAGTGTCCGTCCATTCGTTCGCGAGCGGTCAGGCCCGAAGCCACGACGATGCGATGGAGGACGAGGGCGATCGCGAGGTTGAGGCGCTGCGTGGGAAGCTGGGCGTGGCAGCCACGCATGCCGGCGAGGCCGCGGTAACAGCGGGCAAGAAGGTGGCGGCGCTCTCCTCAAGCGCGGCCGTCGGCCTGTCGAGCTGGCTTCGCGTGGCGAGCTCGAAGGTAGCGTCCATGTCGAAACGGTCCAAGCCGCCGGTCCGTCGCACCACGGCACCTGCGCCGACCGGACCGGTGAGCGTCGACGGCCCGCGGCTGCGTCCACAGTCCGGGGAACGCGTAGCGCAAGCAGTGTCTAGCGCGTCCAGGCTCACGACTGCGCGCGCTGCCTTCCGCGAGCTGCCAAGGAAGAAGAAGTTGATGGTGTCGGCGGGCGCCGCCGTGACGCTCCTGACCTTGATGGCGCTGGCTACTCGCCCCAGCGCGCCGCCGCCGGGCGCCAGCGCCAGTGCAGCTCCCGCCGTCGTCGGTGCCGTCGCAGCGCCTGTCGCGGCCGCCGCGCCGCCCGGGCCCGCAGCGCTCAACCAGGCCGATGGTGTCGTGAGCGTTGATGTACCCCTCTTTGGTCCCACCCCAATGGCCACCATGGAGCCTGTGCCGCTTGCGCCTTCGGTCGAGCAAGCTTCGATCGAAGCGGCGGAGCGGGCTGACGCCAAGTCGTCCGTCTCGGCGGCGCCGAGCGATGAGCGCTTTCCGGGTGAAGAGGCCGAGAGCTCGGAGCCTGCCTCCCAAGCTGGCGAAAAGTCGAGCAAGCCGTCAAGCAAGAAGCCCGAGGACGTGGCGCCCTGGGGTCGCGGCAAGGTCGTGAATCCTGTCATTCACCGCCTGCGCCTCGACGACGCGGGCGACGCGCTGCAAGGCTCGTTTCAGCCGACCGGCTTCACGATCGTCGTCCCGAACCGAAAAGTCATGGAGCGCGGAGACGGCATCTCCAAGCGCGATCCGCGGATTGCTCGTGTTCGCACGGTCAATACGCCGAACGGCGCGCAGATCACCTTCCAGTTCAAGGACGGCGTTCCCTCCTACCGCACCCGCCTCCGCCGCGACTACGTGGAGGTCCTGCTCGGCGCGCCCGAGCCGAAGCCGGCTAAGTCGAGCGTCGTCAGCAAGTCCAAGAAGGCTGCTGTCGCTTCGAAGCCGAAGCGCTAGGGGGCCGAAAGCGCTGAGGGCCGGCATCATCCGAGGTGCGGGCTCAGGGCGCGTTTGAGCGCTGGCTTGGCGCCGAGGCGTCTCCACCAAGGAGCGGATCTCGCGATGGAGTACGGGAAGCTACTACTTGCTCACGCGCAAGCGCGAACCCTAGGTCATCGCCACCGCCTAGCGCTTACGACCGCGCTCGGGCGGTCTTGCTCCACGCCCCTGAAGGTGCTCTTCCACGCCCTTGGCGGTGTAGTGCATCCGGAACTTTTGCGAGAACTGGCTCGGGACCTTGCGTGCCAACCCCGCACTTTGCAGAACCTCTTCGAGGGACAGTCCTTCTCGTAGAAGTGCGTCTCGTTCATCACCGTCCGTGCGATTCGAAGCTTGGAGGTTTGGACGAGCCTATCCCAGGCGCCGCACTTGAATAGATAGATGACGACGTTGGCGTCAAGAAGCAGGAAGCTCGAGCGCGTCATCATCCCCCTGCTCAGCCTCCGGCAACGCCATGACCCGTTGCCGCGTTGTTCCTACGTACTCCGCAAAACGCCCCACCGACAGGTCGCCCGCCCTGAGCGCCTTCAGCGCCAAACTAATGAAGCGAGCCGGGCGCCCCGGCGGCGCATCGTGCGCTCGCTGCTCTAGCATTTCGGCTTGGGGGCCTCGCTCGCCTTGAGGCCCCAGTCCTTGATGAGCTTGGCGTTGCCTTCGGTGGAGTGTCCGCGCTTGAAGACGGCAAAGTCGCGGGTGCGCTTGAAGACGCCGTACTGGTTCTTGTCGAGTACACACGTAGCGACACCTTCGTCTTGGACAGCTTCAGCTCCCGACTTGAGGC
>JANNWK010000539.1:0-10332 GCA_031408355.1 Myxococcales bacterium | reverse complement strand
TGGGAGGCTGAGCGTTCAGGGCTTCGACGGGGCCCGCTACGGCAGCGAGCTCAGCGAGCTCAGCGCCTAGCGCGTCCGCGACGCGGCCAATGACGTCCAATGCTACGCTCGCTCGAGCTAAATGGGCGGCGTCGTCAACCTGAACAAGTTTCGAAAGCGCAAGGCGAAGGTCGAGCAGGAGAAGCGCGCGGAGACGAATCGGCGACTACACGGACGCACCAAGGCGGAGCGTTCTCGCGAGCTGAAGCAGCAGCAGCTCCTCGATAAGAAGCTGGACGGGGCGCGCCTGACGAAGACCCCCCAAGACAAGGACTAAGCGTTTAATCGTCGTACAGCAGTGGCTCGCGGGCTTCGGAGTAGGCCTGCACCAGCTCGCGCGCCTCGGCTGAAAGGTCCGCGAAGTGCACGCCGAAGCCGGGTGGCGCGTCCTCGCCTAGCTCACTCTGCGTCCTGCCCCGTGTATCTACGCCAACAGTGACCCCGCTCGGTGGCTCATCGCCTCGGTGTCCAAGCTTGCGCGCGTCCTGTTCGCGTTCAGGCCCTGGTCCGGACGAAGCTCCGCGATAGCCGCCACGCTCGACGAGTAAGCGGCACCGCCCGTGCGCAGCGAAGCTGGCTCGGGCGGGCCCTACGGCTGCTGAAGAAAAACGAGCAGGCTACTTCTTTGAGTCCGCAGCCGATTCTTCAGCCTTGTCCGCGCTCTTGTCCGATGCCGCAGCGCTGTCTTCGGCCTTGTCGGCGGCGCCTTCCGCGCGGTCGGTGTTGGCGTCCGTCGCCTCGTTGGCCTTCTCTGCTCGTTCCTCGGCGACCGCAGCCGCGGGCTCTTCAGCGGGAGGCGTGCTTCCGCCGCAAGCGGCGAGGGCGGTTGCGAGAGCGAATAGGGTAGCCGTGCCAATATTGGTATTCATTTGGGACCTTGCTTGTGGATCTGCTCGTGACTTTGCGTTCGCCGTTCTCAACGAACAGGGGTCACTTTGATAGCGCAAGTGGTGTGAGCTTATGTGTGGCAAATTCGGTAGAGGCGATCTTGTTCAGCGAGGCAATTTGGCGCGCAAGGTGCTTGTTGCCCGTTTTCTCGGCTGAAGTTGACGCACGGCTGAGAGCCAGGCGTATGATTCCCGTCGAAATGAGCACTCTCGTTCTGCTGATTGTCGCCCTCGTGGTTCTCGCTCTCGCGCTCTACTTGGTCGATCTGCTGCCAATACCCAACAGCACGATCAAGCGCATCATTCAGGCGTTGTGCGTGCTGGCTGCGCTGCTCTTCATCTTGGACCGCACCGGCATCTACCGCAGTGGCCTGATGCGGTGACTCCCTGCGCCGCGGCCGCTCTGACAGTTACTTTTCCCCATCGACCTCGCTAGTCGTCGATCCTACTCGGCTACGGCACAATGCCGGCGCAGTCGTCGCTACAGTTGACGAAGGATTCGGCGCACGATCGATCGTCGATGCAGGAGTCGCACATTTCAAGGCGACGCTCCTTGTCCTCGTCGGAGGTTGCGTCGTTTTCGCAGCGGTCCGTACACCCATCTATGTCGTAGTCAGCGTTGAAGCACTCGGAATAGCGCGAGCATACGTCGTTACACGTGATGGCATTGGTTATCGGGTCAGCGGCTGAACACCCTAGGATGGCCGCTCCAGCCAAGGTCAGGCCAATCGAGAGCGTGAGGGTCGACAAGACTTTCATGATTTTTTCTCCGCAGGGACACAAGCGCTGCCTCGATGGCGAGTTGCAATGGCTATGCCTGCGCGGCGGAGTCGGCGGGAGAAAGATCCTGTTCGTGGTCTTCTTGGTCCTGGCGGTCGTTTCGCTCATCTTCGGACGTCGCGTCTCTACGTGACGCCGGGCGCGCTGGGATCCCCGTGAACGTTGTGGGCATCCCGGGTGGGGCGTGAAGGCGCCCCAGCGGCGCTTTTCGTCTCGTTGAGTAACGCCGTCAGGGCTGCTCCGAGGAGCAGTATCGAGTTCGCGACGTAGAACCACGTGACCAGCACCAGCAGCGCGCCGATCACGCCGTACGTCGAGTAGCTCGTAAGCTGCGTAAGGCCCCAAGACAAGGGCCAACGTACGAGCGCCAACAGCGTCGCCGCAAGGGCGCCTCCCCAAAGCGCGCTACCCCAGCCAACTCGTGGAGCGGGCAGGACGCGGTAGCACAGCGTGAGCGCGGTTGCGGTGAGGACGAAGGTGCCCAGGTACGTCAACAGGCCTGGCCACACGTCGGATGGCAGCCTCACCTGCGAAGCGACGAGCTCCAGCGCTGAAAGAACCACCATGCCGAACAGCAGCAGTAGGCACGTGCCCATTACGAGTACCAGTGCGACGCTGCGGTCCCTCAAGAATAGCTTGATTTCACCCCCGATCGAGCGCTTCACGGGAGCAACTCGGAACAGCTTCCCCATTGTGGCGTCCAGCTCGAGAAAAATGCCGCTCGCCCCGAATACGGCGCCGAACAGGCCGAGTCCGATGCTCCAACTGCTCCGGTCGCGGGCTTTTCCTGCCCCGTCCACGGTGTCCAGGATCAGCGAGCGCAAGGCGGGCGAGTCGGTTACGTTGAGCATGCTGATGAGCTCTTGGCGCAAGTCGTGAGAGTCCCCCAGCACGAGGTCGCCAGCGCCGAACGCAACCAGCAGCAGCGGCAACATCGAAGAAAGGCCATAGAAGGAAAGCGATGCGGCCAGCCGGTACGCTTCGACGTCGATGAATCGAGAGCCCGCCTTCACCAGCGTCGAGGCGCCGCGCCGTACGCGAGCCGTCCAGGTCGGAGAAACCATCGTGGAGCGCCGAGCAAGTTCTGCGCCCGTAGGCGTCCGGCCCCACAGACACAGCTCAGCGAGGCAGCGTGGCATGAACCCTGCAACTCACCGCGGCATCATGGCCCAGACAGATGATGCCGCGCACTCCTTGTCGATTGTTGCCGAGAGCGCAGTAGCGCTGGCGACGGCAGAGCTGAAGCTCGCGGTTTCGAAAGGAAAGGCCTGGTTCACGAGAATCGGCAGGGGAGTTTTGTTCGCCTATTTGGGCCTGCTGTTCGCTCAAGTGTCGATATTGCTGGTCGCCTTGAGCCCCCTTCTGCTCAGCGTCCGCCCGTGGCCCATCGTGCTCCTTTCGGTTGGGCTCGGGGTGGTTCCTGCTGCCATCTTCTTTTTGGTCGCCCGCTGGGAGTTTGGCAGGTTGAAGGCCCTGCCCCCCATGAAGAGGCGCCCAACGGCTGACATTTCCGCTCCGTCGAACAGCGTCGACGTCTAGTAGCGGCGACGCCAGATCAGGTCGAGGGCCGACGCGCCGCGGTCGCCGAGAAGAGCCGACAGCGCCCAGGCCCGCTTCAGCCGCAATTCCAGAGTCAGGAACGTGCGGTCCGGGCTCTCCCCCGCTGTAGGCTCTCCCACAGCGCGGGTCACTTTTGCCGCCAGTCGGGGCGTTACCTGGAAGACGAGCTCCGGCCGTGAGCTGCCCGTACTGGTGTCGACGCGAGCGCTCACGTCCAGGCTCGTGAAGTCCGAGAGTGCGTGGTTCAAACCTTTTGCCGCGGTGTCGCCCGCGACGCTGACGGCCATCGATGTCGAATCCGAGCTCTCGCCGGCGCCGGTCGAACCATCAGGTGTTCCGAAGAGTAGCAGACTGGCGATCTCGTCCTGGCTCAGTGGCGGCTCGGACCGCAGCTTGATTTTTCCGTTCTCCACGTCGCCCACGTACTCGGCGTATACGGAGTGTTCGGTGGGGGAGTCCCAGCGCGCGGTGGCAGTGATGGTGGGATTGCCGGGTTCTCCCCCATGGAACGTGATGACTCCGCCCTCGATCTCGAAGGTCTTGCCTTGCACATCTAGCTTGCCACCCCGCACCTCGATTCGACCCGTGACAGCCGTTTCCTCAGCAGCAACGACCATCAGGTCGCCGTTCAGCTTGGCGGTAGCAACGCGGCCTCGTTCCACCGTCACGTTGCGGAGCTTGATCTTGATTCGGAGTGGAGGGGAAGCTTCTGCCACTGCCTCTTCCTTGCCATCTGGCTCGAGCGGTTGCACGGGCAGCGCGACGAATTTGCCGTCGGAGCGACGCACACCGATGCGAATTTGCTCGTCCGCCTTCATGCTCTGTAGTCCGTAGCCGCCCGTCTCTGGCGTGATGAGGTTGAAGCTCGGTACATCGATATTGAGCTGACGCTCCCCCGAGGCCGGGCTGCTGTACGCGACGTTCACGTTTCCCCAAGCGTCGCCGATCGCGGCCCCTTCCAAGGTTAGCGGCAGCTTCTCGTTCTTGGCTATGCTCACCTTGGCGTCGGCGCCTCTCAACGCGAAGCCGTCCAAGCTTGCGGAGCCGGTCGCGGTGACGCGTCCCGTCAGACCGCGAGCGCTGAATTGCTCCAGACGGACGCGGTTGTCGCCCACGACCACGCGAGCCGAGATCTCACTGAACCTTTGGCCGATCGCCGGAACCTGCACGACGCCTTGCTCCAGCTTGGCGGAGCCGGAAAGTTGCGTGGCGGTAGGCGTTATCTGGAGTTGGGTGTTGGCATCCAGGACGCCCGAGAGCTCACTCACGTCACTCCCCACCAGCGGAGTGAGCACCCGGAGTTGAAAGTCGCGAGTGGAGAGCCTGGCCGTGGCCTGGCGTTCGAGCTCCGGAGCTGGCCGCTTGCCCCACTTGATTGCCGAGCTGAGCGAAGCTTGAGTCGTGCCGCTACCGGTTCTTAGGCCAAGCTTGGCGAGCAGCTGATTGCCCTTGGTTTGAGCCTCCGCTGTGAAATGCGTAACCTTGACGTCGGCAACCGACAGCGAACGGCTGAAAAGGCGCGCCTCCAGTCGAGCGTCTTTTCCCCAGTCCGTTAGCTTGAGATCCCCGCTCATCGTGCCCACCACTTGTCGGTCCACCAATATCGGAATTACGTCGAGGGGAAAGTCTGTCAGGCGCGCCTCGGCGCTCCCCTCGAGTACCGTCCGATCTTCGGTGATCTCGCCAGCGCGCAGCAGATCGCCGCGCCAGCGCATGGCAAGATCTGTCACGAGAGCGCCGGCGTTGCGGGCCTCGAGCTTGGCTTCGCCGCCTTCACGCCCGCAGCTGGCGTCCACCGCCACGTTCACGGATCTGGGAGAGTTCTCGGTCTTGAGCGAGTGGGCGAGCACTTGCGCTCGTAGGCGAGGATCCGCCGCGTTACCCTCCAAGAGAGCATCCACCGATACCCAACCCAGTAGCGCTTTGGGTCGCAGCACTTCCGGCAGGGTTTGCAGACGCCGATTGGGCACATGAAGCTTGGCCCGAAGTGGCAGGTTTACGAGCGCGGGTACGAAGGTGATGCGGGCCGGCCAAACTCCGTCGAGCTGCGCCTCCGCTTGGACTTCCGCCAGTGTGCCGGCACGGTCGCGCGCGATGAAGGTGCCGTAAGCCTCGTTGCTGTCCGATAGCAAATTGACGGATACGCGGAAGTCGATGCCCTCCAAAGCGAGCGGCTTGTTTCCCACGGCTGCAGCCGTATTCTCCACGCTCGGCGCCTGCTCCTCGCGCTGCTGCACGATCCGCAGGCCATGCGTTTCCACGGCAGCAGACAGTCGGAGTCCGTCACTCGAGCCCTTTGGGTTGCGCGCCGCGAAGTCGAACGAAACCTTGCCGGTGGTGCGCTCGAGCTTGAGCCCCTCGCTCAGCAGTAGCGGGGAGACTTGTGCGAGGTCGACGTTGCCCTTGGCGGTCAGCTCACCGTGCATGCTAGCCAGACGCTTGGTGTCGAAGGCTTCGGTCGGCAGTTCCACGTCTTTGGCGGTAATGTCGAGGCTGCCGAGCTTGCCCATGTCGGCATGGGCGGCGCCAGCGAGCTGATTGCGCTCTAGTTTGAAGTTGGCTCTGAAGTCTCCGTTCCCGACCCCTCGAACGTGCAGTTTGCGCGCCGAGGTTTCGAGCGAGCCGGAGAGTGCACCCCGGGCCCTGTGAAAGGTCGCGTCGAGGTTGAGCAAGCCACTATCCACGGGCAAGGTTCCGCCGGCCGTTCGCTGCAGGGCGACGGCGTCCAAGTCGGCAGCGAACACCTTCAACGTCTGCTCCTGAGGGCTCCAAATCAGGTCGCCGTGAACGCGCCCGTTGGCTGCTTGGAAGCTCACGGCCGCTTGCAGAGTCGGGTCCGAAAGCGTGCCCTGCGCCCGTCCGCGCACTTCCACGAAGCTCGTTTTGAGCTCGCGATAGTCCAGATGCGCGAGCGAGGCGCTGGCCCGTGCAGTGAACACGTCGCTGTCGAGCGACCACTCGCCGTCGACCTTGAGCTTGCCGTGGGTCTGCACGCCAAGGCGACGTAGCCGCTCGGGGTCTCGTAGCTCGCTCTCGACAACGACTGCCAAGGTCGTCGCGCCTCGTGCTGGAGCCCGCGCGGCATAGCTTCCGTTCAGCGTGATGCCCTGCTCCTCCGCGAACAGATTGCCGCGTGCTGAAGCGCCCGCTTCGGTCACCGCTAGGTTGCCGCGCACGAGCAAATGCGGCGTCGCCTCCGCGGCGACCACTCCAGGCTGAACTTCGAGGCGTTGGCTGCCTAGGAGCACGCCCTCCTCGCGCTCGAATACCAAAGCGTCCAACTTCAAGTCGAGCTTCGTGTCCGGCGCTCCGGAAGCGATCTTGGCAATGTTTAGGTCGGAGACGGTGACGCTCGCCGCCGCTTCGAGGCCGCTTTCTACTACCACGTAGCCTTCAGCGATCACGTGGGCGGGCTCGCTCCCGAGCTCCAGGTTGAGCTGGAGTTCGGGCAACGTGCCTGAGACTTCCGCCCTCAGCGCCAAATCTCCCTGCAACGCCAGCCCTGGCACATGCTGATTGACCGTCAGGCCAGGCAGCGGCGCCACCTGCAGCCAAGCGTACACATCGTCGCCGATCATACTTGCTTCGACCAAAGCCGGAGCCTTCGCGAGTGTGCCAAGAAGGCTGGCTTCTAGCCTCAGCGGTTGCCATTCCTCGTCCGGGACTTCGAGCCGGCCGTGGACCGTACCCGAGGGATCGGCTGCGTAAGGCAAGCCTCGCGTCAGCAAGCGCGTGCGAGCTAGGTCGAGCTCGAAACCTCGAATCGAGTAGTGGAGTGAGGCGGAAAGCTGGCGAAGCTCGGCGTCGATAGCGGGCGAGCCGCCGACCACTCCATGGGCCCACACTTTCCGCAGAGCGATGTTGGGAATACTGAAGTCCAGTGGTGTGCCGGGCGCCGATTCTTCGACGGAAGCCTCGCGCGGCTCGAACGTGGACGCGAGCGAAATTCCCGCCTCGGCGTCGTCACGCAAGGTGACCTCCACGTGATCGCACGCAACGGAAGAAATTTGTATGTCGAGCGAGTCGCCACTCGAGATTAGCTCGCGCGCAAGGCTTGGTAACCACACGCTCGCGCTAAAGCCTTGCGCACGGATCACCTGACGGCCTTGGGGGTCGATGATGCGAACGTCCACGCCTCGCACACCCGATAGCCCTACGTGCCCCAACCGATCGAGCACGACTCGTCCTCGAAACATGGGCAGAAGGGCCGCATTCGTCTGGCCTCGGATCAGCTCGCGAGCCCAGTTGGTTTGCAGCGCAACAGCGATTGCGGCCGGAGTTGCGATGAGCAAGCCCAACAGCACGAAGAGTGGGATTCGCAGCCAGCGCCAGACGCCCCTGCTAGGGGTTTTTGACGTGGCCATTAGAACGACTCCCCAATCCCGAAGGAGATGGCCAAGGGCAGTTTGAGGCCGCTGAAAGTCGCGGGGTGACCTTCGTCGGGAGCACTTTCTGGTGCTTGAAGGCCAGGCAGACGCACCCCTACATCGAACCGAATCGGTCCGACCGGCGTATCGTAGCGAAGCCCAGCCCCGGCGCTCAAGTGCGGACGAAGTCGAAAAGACATCTGCCGCGGAGACACGTCTGCCGCGTCCGTAAAGACCGTGCCGCTCAGCGCGTCCACCAAGGGATAGCGCAGCTCCAGGCTCGCCTCCCACAGAGTGAAGCCGCCCAAGGGCAAATCGCAGACAGCCGATTCGGTTTCGCTGCCCCCGCCACCTGTGCACGTGGCGTCGATGTCTTGCGACGACTGTCCGGGAATGTAATAGGGAATTACGCCATGCGGCCCGATCTCGCGTGCGGCGTAGCCCCGATTCGAGCCTGCTCCGCCGGCGAAAAGACCGCGGAAGAACAGCAGTTGAATGTCTCGCACCCACTGCTTGAGGTCGGTGTTTCCGTTGCCTGTCATAGCGTTGCTCTCTACCGTGTCCCCGTAGTTGCGCGGAAAGAGCAAACCAATGGCGCCTCGCGCAGCGATGGTCGTTCGACGCGAGATCGGGAGGTAGGCGCGAAGCTCTGGCAGCAACTTCATGTCCTGCGCGTCCCCAAAAACGCCGGCGACTTGGACCTCGGTCGAAGCTAGCAGGCCTTTGTGCGGCTTGATCGGGTCGTCGCGCAAGTCGAGCATGCCCAGCAGCGCCGGGTAAGCAATGATGACTCGTTGAAGCGCGTCGTTCTTTTCGCCCACGTAGGCGAACGGAACGTTGATTTGAAGATTCTGAGAGAGGTAGCCATACAGTCGGCGAAACGAGCGCTCGACGCCCGCGGAAGCGCGGTAGTCTCGGTAGCCGAGGATAGGAGCATTCGGGTCGCGCTTGCTGGAGAGCAGCGAGGGGGCGATACTGAGTTGGCCCTTCAGGATTGCGTTGGTGCGACTTTCCAGGAACCCCGGCTGGCGAAACTCGCTGCGCACTCGACCCTGAGGCAGCAGCCGTTCCGGGGCTTCGAAGGTGGGAAAGCGCGTTGGATATACCACCGCGCCTGGCACGACCTCGATCAAGAATTTTCGCATTCCGCCAAGAAAGCTTTGATGTTCCCAACCGGCCGTAAGGTGGAAGTCGCTCTTGATGGTGTCGAGTTGCACACCACCTCCGAGTCGAAGGCTACGCAGCTTGCTGCGCTCGAGCTTCACCAGAAGCGGCACGCGAGGCTTGCCATTGGGGCCGGGCGCGCTGCGATCCACCTGCGGCTCGATATTGACGGAGCTAAAGACGCCCAGATCCAAAAGCGCGCGCTTTGCTTCGTCGATCTCCGTTTGCGAGTAGGTGTCACCAGGCAAGAGGCCCAGCGTTCTGCGCACATTGTCCTCGGGCAAGTCCCCGAGGCCTTCGAGCTTGATAGAGCCCAACTCCGATACCTCGCCCGCGTCGATCCAGAAGCCCGCGCTGGCGCTATTCTTCGGCAGACTGACGTTGGCGCTCTTCTTGACGATAGCCTGGGCATAGCCGTGGTCAGCCAGCGCTCGGGTAAGCGCCTTCGATGAGTCCGAAAAGGCTTCTTCCTCGAAGCGTGAGCCGATGGGCATACGCGAGGTAACGCTGTCCAGAGCTTGGACTCGAACCTCTGCGGGTAGCTTGTCCGCGCCATGCAGGTCGACGCGGCGCAGCAGTACGGGCGGACCCTCCTCGACCACGATTTCGACGCGTACCTTCGAGCCGGAACGGAAGACGTGAGCAGCTCGGGCTCGGGCTTGGTAAAACCCGCGACTCCGGTACAAGCGCTCGACACGTTGCAAGTCGCGCTCGATCACGAACCGATTGAACACTTCGTAGTCGTAGATCACGCCCGGGAACAAGCCGAGGAACCGCGGCGTCTCGCGGGACGCGAGTTTTCCCTCGATCTCGTCGTTGTCCAGCGTATCGTTACCCGTCACTTCGAGACTTTCGAGGTTGAAGCGTTGCTGCGGAGCGCGCGTGCAGCCAAAGAGGAAGAGGCAAAGTCCACCGCAGAGCAGTCGCAGGCTCGCTTGGAGCAAGCCACATTGGAACCGGAGCACGGCATGGGACGTGCAAGGCTCAGGCCACACCGAATGGTCCGCTCTTACCTCACGCTGGCGTGCGCGTTGGTCTCCTGTGGAGGCTCCCTGCCGGCCCCAACGGCGACCGTACATCCGCTTGCGTCATATGTTGAAGTTCCTTATCCACCGCCTGCGGCTCTTGCCGAGACGATTCCAGAGCGACCAGCGCGTTCAGGAGTCGTTTGGTTGGACGGCGAGTGGAACTTTCACGGCAAGGTTTTCGTTTGGCGGCGCGGCGGGTGGGTCGTGCCACCCTCGCCGGGGCGCTTTGCCCCGTGGCGTGTTTGGTATCGGCGCGACGGCAGGCTCATGATGGCGTCCGGCACGTGGTACGACGGCCCTCGTCGATTGAACGCTCCCGATCCGATAGCGGCTGCCTTCACACCTGCCAATGAGGTCACGTCGGAGCTACAGACCGGGCGCTAGCGAGCGCGCCCGCCAGGTCTCTTCGAGCCAACTACTGTCGACCATGGGCGCGGTTTCGGTCTGGGCACCGTCGACTCGAAGCCCTACATGGATTGGTCCCGCTGACAGCAGCGCCGCTGCCCG
>JANNWK010000538.1:0-2041 GCA_031408355.1 Myxococcales bacterium | reverse complement strand
CGATGGCGAGCGACAGCTTCTCGTCAGGGACGACGAGCTCCATGCGCCCGTCGGCCTCGTTGACGATGACCTTGTTGACTTCGGCGGGCTGGATTGCCGCGCAAACGAAGCGTGCCGGATCGCGATCCCACGGGACGATGTCGATCTTTTCGCCGCGGAGCTCTTGCACGACCGCTTGGACGCGCGAGCCTTTCATGCCGACGCACGCGCCGACCGGATCGACATCCGCGTCACGGCTCATGACGGCAATCTTCGAGCGTGCACCCGGCTCACGAGCGCAGGCGACGATCTTCACGATGCCCTCGTAGATCTCGGGGACCTCGGCCTCAAACAGCTTATCGACGAGCGACGGTGACTGCCGGCTCAGAATGATCATCGGGCCACGCGACTCGCGGTCGATGTTCTTCACGAAAGCCACAATCCTATCGCCGGGGCGGTAGGTCTCGCGTGGCGTCTGCTCGCGAGCCGGCAACACACCCTCGGTCTTGCCGAGGTCGACGATCAAGTTGTGCCCCTTCTCGAAGCGCCGAACGATCCCACGGATCAACTGACCTTGGCGATCCTTGTACTCGTTGAAGATGATGTCGCGCTCGGCGTCTCGCACGCGCGAAAGCAGCACCTGCTTGGCCGTCTGCGCCGCGATGCGACCGAAGGCGTTGCGGGCCTGCTTCATGTCCAGGACGGCGCCGAACTCCTTGTCCTGCTGGCGAGCGCGCTCGGCGTCACGCGGATGCCAGAACACCTGAAAGCCGAGTTCTTCGCCGATTTCGGCTTCAAGGCCATGCTTGCGCGCGATGTCCAGATCGATCTCGCGCTCCGGCAAGGTCACGTTCTCGACCACCGTCATGTACTGAAAGAGGTCGATGTTGCCGCTCTCGGCGTTGAAGCGTGCTTCAAGCTCGCGAGTCGGACCGAACACCGTCTGGGCGGCTTTAAGGATCGCCGCCTCCATCGTTTCGATCAGGACCTTCTTGTCGATGCCCTTCTCTTGCGCGACTTGCTCGACGATCGAACCGAGATCCATGGCCATACCGGCTGATTGCGCTGCCATCTCTAACTTCTCCGTGCAGACCGCTCAGGGCGGCCGGAAGGGCGGCGCGCCGCTTTGGCGACGCCGGAACGTGAGCCGCTCGACTTCCAGTCGAAAACTAGGCGGCCATTGTCGATCTCATCGAGCGAAAGCTCGATCAGCTCTTCCCGTTCGGACTGAATGATGACGCGCCCTCCCGGGGAGACCCCGCTGAGCACGCCCGTGATCACATATTCGCTGTTGCGCGGAACACGCAGCTTGAGCCTCGCCGCACGCCCGCTGAAGCGCTCGTAGTCCTTCAACAAGTAGAGCGCGCGTTCCACGCCCGGCGAGCCAACCTCCAAACGGTAGCGATGCGGAATGCAGTCGGCGACGTCCAGAGCGGCCGAGAGCTCTCGCGAAACCTCGGAGCACAGCTCCAGCGTGATGCCAGCACCGGGAACTCGCTCGCCTGGCTGTTCGATCGTCAGCTCAAGCACCCAGCCGCTGCGGTCTGTCTTGAACATCAACTCGACGCCGTCCACACCGTGGCCGGCAAGGATTGGCGTTACCGCGGCAAGCACGCGCTCGCGGTCCAATCCAGGCAGCTTTTCGTGGGCAATCGGCATTCGAGGTAGGGGAGTGTCGGTCTGGGCAGAGGGCAAAAAAAATCGGACCCTCTAAAAAGAGCGGGTCCGAAGGAACCACCCAAATTGTCGGCGGAATATTAGCCGAGGAAGCAGGCCTGCGCAAGGAGAGTTACCGCCCCGGAATCGTTGAAAAATTTCCGAACCGGGCCCCAAAGCCCGAAATCGGTGGGATTGGGGGCCAAACACCCCACTAGGCTCGCGGCGCGAATAGCGGCGGCGCCAAACCCGCAGCACTCCGGCAGCCCGGCTCCGCTCAGGCCAGGTTCGGCAGCGTGACGAGATCCACGTGCAGAACCTCCCCCTCGAACGCCATGATCTCGGAGAGGCAGGCGTCGCTGGGGCGGGAGGAGAGGCGGATCTTGGCGCAGGCGGCGCGCGCGCC
>JANNWK010000537.1:0-2439 GCA_031408355.1 Myxococcales bacterium | reverse complement strand
CGGTACGAGCGAGCTGGACGGGCGACGACGCTGAGCTCGACCTGTTCGCGCGACGTGAGGCTGTGAGCAATGGGCTCGAACTCCAAGCTGTCTGGTAGCTTTGCGGCGGTGCTGCTGCCGCCGCTCCCGACCCCGCCCGTGGGGGCTGAGTTGATGGCGGGCTCGGCCTCAACGGCGGAGCAGCCGAGCCCCGCGCTGAAGAGCAGGACCGCGCCAAGGGACTGCTCGCGCCTCATGGGGGAGTGAAATCGCGAAAGCCACGAAAGAAAGATTGAACCCAAGCCAAGCTCCGCAAAGCCTAGCAGCCACGGGGCGCCGAGTCCTGCCTCCCCCGCCGAAATCCAGCCGCTGCCGGGCGCTTTCTGCGCTAACGTGCCGGCTCTCTCGTGACCTCGATAGTTCCGCCCCCGATCAAGCTGCTGATCGTCGAGGACGAGCCCGGGCTCCGACAGATGCTGGAGATCTTGTTCCGGCGCCATGGCTACTCGGTGGTCGTGGCCCCCGGTTGCAAGGCTGCGCTCGACGCGATCGCCAGCTCGCCCCAGCCGTTCCCGGCAGTGGTCACCGACCTTTCCATGCCGGACGGCACCGGGCTCGACGTGCTGGCAGCGGCCAAGAAGCGCAGCGCTGCGACCGAAGTCGTGCTCGTCACCGCGCACTCGACGATCGAGAATGCGATTGAGGCGATGCGGCTTGGCGCCTACGACTTCGTGGCCAAGCCGTTCGATTCGGCAGAGCTCGCCGCGCTTGTCGGCAAGGCCATCGAAAAGCAGGCGATCGTTAGCGAGAACCAGCGGCTGAAGGCCCAGGTCTCCCGCATCGAATCCGCCGAGGTCTTGGGCAAGAGCCCTGCCATGCGCAAGGTGTGGGATCTAGTCGAGCGGATTGCCGCCACCAAGACGACCGTCCTCATCACGGGCGAGAGCGGCACGGGCAAGGAGCTGGTGGCTCGCGCTATTCACGAGCGCTCGGAGCGCGCCAAGGGACCCTTTCTAGTCGTCAACTGCGGCGCCTTGCCCGAGGCACTGATGGAGAGCGAGCTCTTCGGTCACGAGCGGGGCGCCTTTACGGGGGCGGCGGCCCGGCACCTCGGCCTGTTCCGCGAGGCGCAAGGCGGGACGGTGCTGCTCGACGAGGTCGGCGAGCTACCGGCGAGTCTGCAGGTCAAGCTGCTGCGTGTGCTCCAGGAGCGCAGCGTGCGGCCGGTCGGCGCCGCCCAGGAGGTACCGGTCGACGTGCGCGTACTGGCGGCGACCAATCGCGACGTCGAGGCCGACGTGGCGGCGGGCAACTTTCGCCAGGACCTGTACTACCGGCTCAACGTGATCAGGCTGCTATTGCCGCCACTTCGCGAGCGGAGCGAGGACATTCCCCTGCTGGCGGAGCGCTTCATTACGCGGTTTGCCGCCGAAATGGGCAAGGAAACGGTCGGTTTCAGCGCCGACGCCTTGCGCCTGCTTTCGGTCTACAAGTTCCCTGGCAATGTGCGCGAGCTCGAGAACCTGATCGAGCGCGCGGTGGCTCTTTCTGGCACCCGCGTGATCGGCCTCGGTGATCTGCCTGAAGCCGTCAGCGGCCACGCCGGTGCGCCCGCCCAGACGCTGCTCGATCTGCCACCCGAGGGACTCAACCTGGACGACGTGCTGAACGAGGCTGAGCGGCGCCTGCTGGTGCAGGCTTTGGAACGCACGGGCGGCGTGCGCAAGCGTGCGGCCGAGTTGCTGGGGATCACGTTTCGCTCCCTGCGCTATCGCCTGAACAAACAGGGCCTGTCGACCGACGGCGACGAGGAAGAGCCTAGCTAGATCGCGGCGAAAAATGGGACCTGCGCAGAAATCGAGCGTCAACGGCGCGCCGGAGGACGGCCATTCTCAGCGTAGATGCGGGCTGCGACTCAGACGGAAACGGCAGCCAGAGCAAGCTGTGAGTTCGTGCGCCAAAGCGCGCAATCGCGCCGAGCAGCTCAGCCTTCGCCGTCCAGCAGCCGCGCACGCGGCCAAAGCCCGAGCCACGGCGGGTGGCGGCGCGCTAGCTCAGACGACACCCCTGCGTCGGAAGTCGATCGAGTCGCGCTTTCACGGCCCCAAGCGGGCAAGGACGTGGTGGTCAAACACCTGCTTTCGGGCGACTACCGTGTCTTCTACGGCGAAGAGTGCATTGCTTGGGCTAGCGGCTCCCGACCGAAGC
Organism: Myxococcales bacterium; assembly: GCA_031408355.1. Classification (GTDB taxonomy): domain Bacteria; phylum Myxococcota_A; class Polyangia; order Polyangiales; family Polyangiaceae; genus PMG-095. The sequence continues at coordinate 252 of JANNWK010000537.1, read as the reverse complement.
CTTCAACCACAAGCAACCGAAACAACGACAACAACGACGAGAACGACGAGGGAGGGACACTTCACCGAGCAGTTAAGGGGTGACATTTTCACTTGGCTCTGACAATTCGGACGATTTTCGTAGACAGGTTTGTAGAGCAAGCGGACTCCTCGAAGCTCGCTTGCGCGCGCATGCCCGGCTTGTCGCGCTTCAGTCGCGCTGGGGCGCGCGATCGCAGTAGCGCTGACTTTGCGCGCGCTTTGGCGCACGAAA
>JANNWK010000536.1:0-1888 GCA_031408355.1 Myxococcales bacterium | reverse complement strand
GATGACGCGACCGGCAATCTGTGGGTCGCGGACGTCGGCCAAAGCGAGCGGGAGGAGATCGACCTGGTGCGCAAAGGCGACAACCAGCAGTGGGGCTGGGCGGAGGGCATGGGGACGGGCGTCATTGCCAAACCTGCACAGGTCATTGGAACCGAGCGGCCGCCCATTTGGGACTATGACCATACGGTCGGGTCGGCGGTGATTGGCGCTGGCGTCTATCGCGGTGACAAGTTTCCCGAGCTCCTCGGAAAGTACCTCTTTTCCGACTTCATCACGGGTCCCCTCTGGGCGGCAACGCCCAGCGGTAATGGCTACACGGTCGCGAAGATTGGCGACCTCACCAGCGGCTTCGGCAGCGGTATCAACTCGTACCTGCTGGACAGCAAGGGTGACATCCTGCTGGCCAAATCCGCCGGCGCGCTGGGTCCCAACGGCCACATCCAGAGGTTGGTCCGCAGCGCTGACTCACCGATGGCTCCGGAGCCGCCCGCGTTGCTTTCGGCCACCGGTGCCTTCAGCGATCTGGCGACGCTGGCGCCTCGCGCCGGCTGCGTTCCCTACGATCTCAATGTCCCGTTCTGGTCCGACAATGCCCTGAAGACTCGCTGGATGTGCGTGCCCAATAACGGGACGCACGACGCCGCAGAGGAGCAGATCACCATCTCGGCCGACGGCGATTGGGTGTTTCCGACGGGCAGCGTCCTCATCAAACACTTCGAGATGCTGACCAACGAGTGCGACCCCGCCTCGGCGGTGCGAATCGAAACGCGCTTCCTGGTTCAGACAGCGAACGGCCACTACGGCGTGACGTATCGCTGGAACGCGGCGGGCACGGACGCGGAGCTACTCACGGGCGGCGCGACCGTCGAGCTCCCCATGGAAACCGCCACTGGCCCCAAAACGCAGACTTGGACCATCCCCGCTCGCAACAAGTGCGTCACTTGCCACGGTGCCGCCACCGTCGGAGTGCTCGGGCCAAAGTCGCGCCAGCTCAATAAAGACATGCTCTATCCGGTCTCGGGGATGACCGGGAATCAGGTCGAAACGCTGTCGACTATTGGCATGTTGAAGAACGCGCCCGCTCTCGACACCCTGCTGACGTCTACCCCGACCGGCAATGCCTGTGCGAGCATCGAAGCCAGGGCTCGCTCCTACCTGGATGCCAACTGCGGCTACTGTCACCGTCCGAACGGCGTGCGCGCGAACTTCGATGCACGCCTCACCACCCCCTGGGATGATGCGAAGATCCTCGGCGGCAGCCTGGTGGAGAGCCAGGGCATCGACGGTGAGGCAGTGGTCGTGGCCGGTGACCTGACGAAGTCAGTGATGTTCGTTCGCGCTAGCAGCGTTGGCGAAGGCACATCGATGCCGCCACTCGCGAAGGCTGTGGCCGACGATGCCGGCTTGGCCGTGCTGAAGACCTGGATCGAGGCACTCGCCAGCGGCGATCCCATGGCCGGGATGGAAGGGTGCAATCCGAACGGCGGGGCGCCCGCGAAATCTGTTCCTGCCTGGTGCGCTCCGAACGGGGTGGGAGGTCAAGGTGGCCTAGGTGGTACTTCCACCCTACCGGGCGACGGCGCCAACTCGACCGGCGGGATCAACGGCGGGGGGTCGCCCATGGCCGGCCTCGGCGCAACGCGTGAAGCCGACTCTGGCTGCGGTTGCGTGATCGGGCCCGTTCCAGGACGCGTAGACGGCAAAATCTGGCTACTCGGCGGACTTGCGGCGGCAGCGCTCGCAGCCCGGCGTCGTCGTGCAGCGTCACCGAGCGCGTAGGCCCGGTCGGCCTGCTCGAGCGGGGGGGCTCACCGACGCTGGGCGGGGGAGTTGCCGTAGTTCAAGCCGCATGGAAAGTTGGCCAAAACCGGCGAATCCGACGCGGTTC
>JANNWK010000535.1:0-10939 GCA_031408355.1 Myxococcales bacterium | reverse complement strand
GCTCAGCTCAAGGCCCTCCTCGAGCGCGGTGCGCACAATGGCGTCAGCCTCCTCCGGATCGAGCACCCCGTCCGCCCAGCCAACGGCCGCAAGCGCTATGTAGACATCGCGGCCGAGCCGCGGCTTTTCCTCCGCCATTTGAGTGACTCCTTTGGCGAACATTCATACCACAGAAGAAGTAGAGAAAGCGCATGAACACCCGAAGAAAACCCCTCCGCCCCGCACCCGAGTGGCAGACAACGACCTGGCTGAACGCACCCGAGCCCCTCAGCCTTGAACGCCTGCGAGGCCGAGTCGTGTTGCTCCACGCCTTCCAAATGCTTTGCCCGGGATGCGTGGCACGCGGCATTCCGCAGGCGCAGCGCGTGGAGGTGGCGTTTGCCGGCGCGCCGCTGGTCGTGGTCGGCCTGCACACCGTGTTCGAACACCACGAAGCCATGCAAGTCGCCTCGCTGCGGGCGTTCTTGCATGAATACAAGATAGGTTTCCCGGTGGGCATCGACGCGCCAGGCGCAGCCGGCGACCCGATCCCGCGAACCATGAAGGCCTACGCCATGCGGGGTACGCCGACGACCCTTCTGATCGATGCTCAAGGCAACCTGAGGCAACAGGTCTTCGGAGCGCACGACGACCTGCTGCTGGGCGCCGAGCTGCAGACCTTGCTACTGGAGGCCGAGGCGACTTCGGCCAGCGAAAGCAGCCCAGCTGGGCCGTTGGAGCAGGCGCCCGCAGCCTGCGACGACAACGCTTGCGCGCCTGCGGGGCAAGCAACTGGGGCGCGAGCTGAAACGCGCTAGCCGATGGCCAGCTGCAACGCCAGACCGAACAGCAGCGCCACACCCGCACAACCAGTCACGAGCTTGAGCTGCCCGCGTTCGAGTGTCTCGAGCTCACCAAACGCCCCGAAGACGCCGACGGCGACACACCGACGGCTGCGAAGCCGCTTGATGGGGAACTGGATGAGCTTGCCCATTCCCCACCAGTATGCGGGCGGATCGCGCAAGTGACAAGTTAGTGACGAAACCCTTCCTTTTGTGACGCCTGAGGGTGCTTACGGTGTCTGTAGGGAAGGCCGCTTGGCCGGAGCAACCGCGAGCAGCAGGAGCACGAACATGCCGAGCGTAAGGTAGACGTCAGCGACGTTGAATACGGGCCAGTACGAGACGTGCACGAAGTCAATGACGTAGCCGCGGAGCGCCCGGTCGAGCGTGTTGCCTATGGCCCCCGACAGCATGGCGGCGAGCGCGAAGGTGCGCCAGCGAGAGCCAGCCGACGAGGTGAAGAGCGCGGCTGCTAGGAGCAAGCTCACGAGCGTTCCGGTGACAAGCAGCGCGGGCGTGAGCTTGTCTGTCGGCAGCCACGACAGCAAGTTGAAGGCGATGTCCCGATTCTCCGCGTAGCGCAGGGCAAGCACGTTGCGAATCAGCGGCTGGGCCGCCTCACCCTCCAGCGCCGCCTTGGCAGCGTGTTTGGTGACGTGGTCACAGCCAACCAGTACCCACACGAGCAGCAGCAGGGACCCGCTGCGCACCACCCACCGGACTCTCGGACGCTCGGGCGCAATCATTCGACGCCTCCAACGCTTGCCCAGCCGGATCCATTCCACGCTAGCCTCAGATCGAGCCTTGGACAACGTCACCCACAGCCTGGCCGGTATGCTCTTGGCGGAGGCTGTCTGCGTTTCGCGGCGGCAAAGCCGTGCGGAGTTTCGCACGGCCGCCTACTTGGCGTCGGCGCTAGCCAACAACCTGCCCGACGTCGACTTCCTTGTTACCTGGATCACCACGCCAAGGCCGCTCGGCAACCTGCTTCACCACCGGGGTCACACGCACACGTTCGTGTGGGCCTTGCCGTTCGGGCTACTGCTTGGCTGGAGCGTGCTGGGTTGGCTGGCTCGTCGCGGCGCCGGCTTCTCGAAGCTCGAGAAGCGCTGGGTTCTGGGGCTGGCGCTTGCGGGTTCGATGCTGCACATCGCCATGGACTACGGGAACAACTATGGGGTTCACCCATTTTGGCCCTTCTCTGGGGCGTGGTTCTACGGCGATACGATCTTCATTGTGGAGCCTCTATGGTGGGCGGTATCGATTCCGGTCTTGGCGCTGGCCGCGACCCGTCGCTGGCTCAAAGTCACCCTGCTGGTGCTGCTGCTGGCCGTGCTGACCCTGAGCGCCCTCGTGCCCTTTGTATCCCGCGCGTCGCTGGCAGCCTTGCTCGTAGCGTCTGGCGTTTCACTGGCGGTGGCGCGCCTCGCGACGCCTCGCGGGCGCGCAGGCTTTGCCATTGCGGGTGTGCTCGCGGTCGCGGCCTTGTTCGTGGTGTCGGCCGCTCGGGCCGAGAGAGCCCTGCGAGCGGGCGTCATGGCGGCCTTCCCGGCACTCCGAGTGCATGACATCGCCAAGACGCCCATGCCCGCCAACCCGTTCTGCTACACCGCCCTCGTGGTGGGCGAGCAAGGCTCCACCTACCGCGTGCTTTCGGCGGTCGTCGCAACCCTGCCCAGCTTGGTCCCAGTCGAACAGTGCCCGCTTGACGCAGACGCTGCGCCCACTGCGCCAATGAGCCCGATAGACCGCGCAGAACGATCCGACTTGCGCTGGCTCAAGCAGTACCGAGCGGAGTTGCCGGAGCTCCGCAAGTTGTGGGCAAGTGACTGCCGCTTCCGGGCGCTGCTGAAGTTTGTACGAGTCCCGTACGTGACCTCCGGCAGCGCCCCCGGCTCCGCCTCGGTGGTGGCGGGCGACTTGAGGTACGACCGCAGCCAGGAACTAGATTTCTCGGATATGCCGTTACCAGCCGAAGGCCTCGCGAACTGCCCCCACTTTGTTCCCGGCTGGCGCGAGCCTCGCCTCGAGCTATTCGCCCAGTAGTTGCGGCCCTCAGAAGGGACAGACGCCGCCCGACAAGCTACAGCGTGCGAGTCCAGGGTTGTGCAAGGGCCGGACCGCCTCTACCGTGCCGCCGCCCCGAACTTGATCTGCGCCGGTAGGCGCCCACCCGAGAGTAACCCTGATGCTGCGTATTCTGCTTCGAGAGGCCCTGAGCACGGGCATCGCCGTTGGTTTGTTGTTACCAATCGGCTCCGCCAACGCGCAAGAGCTGGGCACGCCACCGCCCGACATTGCCAAGGTCGCGCCGGGCCCGACCGCGCCGCGCGAGGCGCTGAAGATTGTCACCGCCCCAGAGGGCGTCACTGCCTCCGTTTCGGCCGGTGGCTTGAGTTCGAGCGGCAACTCGCGGATGGTCGCCTTCACGGGCAGTGGCAATTTCGACTCGCGATTCGGCGCCAACGGCTTCGGAGCCTCCCTCGTCGGCAACTATGGAAAGAGCGCGCCACCCGGCGAGAACATGCAGACGACGGCTGAGAACGCTCAAGGCAGGCTTCGCTACGATCGCTACTTGATCGACGACGCGAGCTTGTTCCTGCTCACGACCGGCAGACACGACAAATTTCAGGGTTTGACGTTCCGGCTGAACCTCGACCCCGGCCTCAAGTACCTCTTTGTCAATCGCGCCGCGACCGCCCTCTGGGGCGAGCTGGGCTACGATTTCCAGTACGATCTGCGCAACGACGAGGGTCGTGAGGTGCGTGACGACGCCGGCCTACTTGTCGACACCCTGCCGGCAACAGAGACCGATCACTCGGTCCGCACCTTCCTGGGCTTCCGCCATGCGTTCAGCGACCAGGTAGCGCTGTCCAACGGCCTCGAGTACCTGCAGAGCTTCATCGAGACGGAACGCTCACGTTTCAACTACGACGTCCTGTTCACGGCCAAAGTGTGGGGAGATCTCGCGCTCGGCGTGGGCTTCAACGCCCGCTACGACAACGCGCCGTTGCCCGGGAAAGAGAAGCTCGACACGAGCAGCACACTCAGCCTGGTCTATTCTTACACGGACGTAGCCAAGAAATAGTCGCGAATTTCAGCCGATTTGAGCCGTCCGGGTGATCTCACCCATGCGTCCCGACTGGTAGTCGCGAAACGCCTCTTGCAGCTCGCGCTCGGTGTTCATCACGAAGGGTCCATAGCGCGCGATCGGTTCTCGCAGCGGGACGCCGCCGAGTAGCAACAGCCGGCCTGGCTGCTCGCCGCCGCGGAGCCGTACCGCGTCCCCGGCGCCGAGGACCGCCAACTGTCCGTCTTGTACTGGGCTGGCGGCGTCGCCGACCAAAACGCTGCCCTCGAACACGTAGATCAGCACGCGCTGGGCCGCCTCGATGGGAAGCGTGATATCGGCGCCCGTTTGCAGCGACCAATCCTGGTAAATAATCGGTGTTTGCGTTTCGATGGCAGCGCGAACACCGAACGCTTCCCCTGCAATCACGCGAGCCTGAGCCCGCGCATCCGGAGATTGCGCAGTCGGGATCTGCTCGGACGCGATCTCTTGATAGCGAGGCCTACTCATCTTCAAGCGCGCGGGCAAGTTGACCCAGATCTGAAAGCCGTGGGCGCGGCCGCCCTGCGCGAGCGCGCTGGCCGAGGGCGTCTCCGAGTGCACGATCCCGGCTCCCGCCGTCATCCACTGCACGCCCCCCGGTTTGATGGTGCCGCGGTGGCCGGCGGAGTCTTCGTGTACCACCTCACCTTCGAGCACGTACGTGACCGTCTCGAACCCGCGATGGGGATGATCCGGCGCCCCGACGGCCTCGCCCGGGGCGTACTCGATGGGCCCAAGCTCGTCGATCAGCAGGAACGGGTCGAGCGCGGGCAAACCAGGTGCGGGCAACGGTCGACGCACGATGAAGCCAGCGCCTTCCCGCTGCCGGTGCGACGACAGGACTTGTTCAGCTTCTCTCACGCTCAAAGCGGGGCTCATGGGTTCTCCGAACACATGGGAATAGGACCCGCGAGCCGGCCGCGCAAGCCCCGCGCAGACAAGAGCCATGCTAGCGTCCCGGCGTGCCTGGCACTTCCATCTCGGTGCTCTACTTTGCCGCGCTGCGTGATCTCGCGGGCCGAGGTAGTGAGGAAGTGGAGCTGCCCGAAGGCGACGTAACGGTGGCCCGCCTCCGAGGACTGCTGGAACAGAGGCACCCGGCCTTGGCCGGCCGACTCACGGCCGTGCGGCTGGCGGTCAACGAGGAGTTCGCTGAGGACCGCGTCCGGATCGCTGCCGGCGACACCGTGGCGCTCATTCCACCTGTCTCGGGCGGGTAGGATGGCAAGCTTTCAGATCGGCGTTGATGAGAACGGGCTCGGAGCTCGGCTGGGTCCGCTGATCGTGACCGCGGTGCTGGCAGAGACAACCGAGCGCGGGGAGCGCACGCTGTCGCGCAAGTTGCCCAAGCGCATCCGCGAGGAGCTGGACGACTCCAAACGCCTGATGTCGCACACCAACGTCGCGCTGGGCGAGGCCTGGGCCAGAGCGTTGACGGGCAACACCGCCGCCACGCCGGCCCAGCTCTTCGAGCTGCTCTCGTTGGAGGGCAAGGCCACCCTGCAGAAGCCCTGCCCGCGCGCGGCTGGCCCGCAGTGCTGGTCCGAAGCGGGCGAGGGCTTCTGCTCGGGGGACGAACAGCGCGGACGCGTCAGCGCGCATGTCACGGCGCTGGCTGAACGCGGCGTGCGCATCCTGGAGGTGCGAAGCAGCGTGGTCTGCACCGAGCAACTCAACGAGAATCGCGCGCACGGCATCAACCGCTTCGTCAGCGATTTGCACGCGATGGAACGGCTGATCCTAAGCTTGCAGGCGCGAGCGGCGGCGCCCGTGCACGCCATCTGCGGCAAGGTCGGAGGAATCGCCGAGTATGGCAAGTTCTTCGGGCCGCTCTCGGGCCGCTTACACGCAATCGTCGTCGAAGGCCAAGCCGAGAGCGCTTATCAGTTTCCCAAGCTCGGGCGAATCTGCTTCGTCCGGGACGCGGACGCGCACGCACCGCTCGTGATGCTGGCTTCACTCGTGGGAAAGTACGTGCGCGAGCTGTTCATGAGCCGAATCGCCCGCCACTACCCCACCGAAGTGGAGCTGCCGCGGCCCAGCGGCTACCACGATCCGGTGACGGCCGCGTTCGTGCTGAGCACCGATCTGACACGCAGCAAGCGTGGCGTCCCGGAGCGCTGTTTTGAGCGGACACGGGCGCAGACGGACTAGCTCGGCCCTCGCTGCTGGCCCGGGCGATTGCCAGCAAGCGCCGCCACGAGGCCCTGGCTGAGTTCAGCAGGCAGGTGGACATCTACCTGCGGGAAGGCGATCACAATGCCCGACTCCTTGAACGCCCACCAGATGGCCTCACGCATCTCGGAGCCCGCAATGCGATAATGGAAGGGCTCATGCATCCAAGCCGAGACCTCGTATTCCACGGATGAAGCACCAAAATTGAGCAGCAGCACGCGAGGCGGGAAGGCTAGATCGCGCCAAGGCACCGCAGCCGTGGTCGTTTCCAGCACTTCTCGGACCTTCCTCAAATCCGACCCGTAGGATACCCCTACCACCACCTTGACGCGATACAGGTTGTCTTCGAGCGTGTAGTTCTTGACGTTCGACTGCACCAACGTGGAGTTCGGAACGATGATGTCCTCGTCGTCGAGCGTGCGCACGATGGTCGCGCGGATGCTCATCTTCATGACCTTGACGATCTGACCACCAATCTCGAGCACGTCCCCCGGCTTGATCGTGCGCTCGATCAGCAGGATGACGCCGGACACAAAATTCTGCGCGATGTTCTGCATCGCGAAACCGAAGCCAACCGCAAACACGGCGCCCGCAGCGAAGACTGCGCCCAGCTTGATGCCCGCAAGCTTGAGCGCGAGCGCAATGCCCGCCAGAATGAAGCCGTAGTGCAGGAGGCGATCCATCACCCCCAGGTCGCCGCCGGCCGCCTCCATTTTTCCCCGGCGCAGCGTCCGCCGCAGGCCGAGCCGCACGACCCAGGACAACAGCAACATGGCCACAAATGTGAAGACCATGCTGGCGAGCGTGAACAGCGAGACAGCGGTATCGCCCACGCGGAACAGCTCTTCCCGGGCAATAGCCGGAACGCTCACGGAAGGCATCAGGCCGGATTATGCCTGGGCGAGCCCGGCGATCCATAAGTTTGAGGGCTAGCCCATTCCGTCCCCCTCCCCTGCCGTACCAGGCTATGCTGGACGGCGTGTCAGCGCAGGGTGAAGCCGAACGTTTCGACTTGGTCGTCATTGGTGCTGGCCCCGCCGGCGAGAAGGCCGCAGCGCAGGCAGCTTATTTCAAGAAGCGCGTCGCCATCATCGAGAGCGAGCCCGAACCCGGTGGCGCCGCCGTGCACACCGGTACCTTGCCCAGCAAGACGCTGCGTGAAACCGCGCTCTACCTCTCGGGACACCGCGCTCGCGATCTTTACGGCGTCGCCGTCGAGCTGGATGCGAGCGCCACCGTGCCGCGCCTGATGTCTCGGAAGAACGCGATTGCCGCCGCGGAAGCGCTTTCTTTGCGAAAGAACCTACAGCGTCACGACGTCAGCTACTTCCAGGGGCGTGGCGAGTTTCAGGACGCCCACACTGTCAAGGTGTCCTCGGCAGCGGGTGAGCGCTTGCTCCACGGCGAGTTCATTCTGATCGCGACTGGCTCCAAGCCGCATCAGCCCGCTGACATGGATTTCGCTGACGACCTGATTCACGACAGCGACGAGGTCTTGCACATCAATTCGCTGCCGCGCTCGCTGGCCATCCTGGGTGGCGGCGTGATCGGCTGCGAGTACGCGAGCATGTTCGCGGCGCTGGGCGTGGCCGTCACGCTCGTCGACGCGCGCAGCGAGATCCTGCCGTTTCTCGACCTGGAGATCGTCGCTCGCCTGAAGGCTGCGATGGTCGGCTCGGGCATCAAGTTGCTGCAAGGTCAGCGCTGGACGAGCGTAAAACGCAGCGGAGCCCAGGTGGAGACATGTCTGAGCGACGGCAGCAAGCTGCTGACCGAGCAGCTGCTGTTCGCGGCTGGCCGCACGGGTTGCACCTCAGGCTTGGGCCTCGACAAGGTCGGTCTCGCGCCAGACTCGCGCGGCTACCTGCCGGTCGATCGAGAGTTCCGCACCAAGGTGCCGCATATCCTGGGCGCCGGCGACGTGATCGGCTTTCCGTCGCTAGCCTCGGTATCGATGGAGCAGGGGCGCGTGGCGGTGTGCCACGCCTTTGGTTTCTCCTACAAACAAGCGGTCGCAGAAACGATGCCCTACGGCATCTACACGATCCCAGAAGTGAGCTCATACGGCGAAACGGAAGAGAGCTGCAAAGAGAAGGGCATTCCGTACGTCGCTGGGCGCGCCCTGTACGCCAACAACGCTCGCGGCAAGATCACGGGGGATCTGGACGGCATCACCAAGCTCATCGTCGACCAGCGCACTCGGAAGATCATCGGCGTGCACGTGATCGGAGAGCGCGCAAGCGAGCTCGTGCACATTGGCCAAGCCGCCATTCACCTGGGCGGCACCGTCGACCTCTTCATTGAAATGGTCTTCAACTACCCGACGCTGGCTGAGAGCTATAAATACGCCGCGTACGAGTGCTTGGCTGGCCTTTCGGCGCTCTAACCCCAGCCCGACCAACCGAGCAGCTCCGACGCGGCGAGCGCGGCCGCTGCCTCCTTAGCGCCGACGGCGCGGGCCTCTCGCCCGGGTCGGTAGTCCATCAGACGAGCGAGCGCCGCATCCAGCGTTAGCCGCTCGGGCAGGAAGGTCAGCACGTACTGGAGGGACGCGGGAGAGGTCCCGCGTTCGCGCTGCAACTTGCTGGCCTCGAAGCGCGGACCGGGGACGACCAGCTTGTCGGAGGACGGCAGCAGGCTCCGCGGTTCGCCCTTCGAGCGCAGAATCACGCCGGCCATGATGGGGCTAGCCAGATCTAGGTCGAGTGGAAACTCGACGCGAGTTGGCGCTGTACCGCGGTAGAAGGTAACGAGCCCCTCCTCCCAAGTCGACAGCGCCGCCACGCGGTCACGCCCCTGATCGCGGATGGCCCGGAACACGTCCACCGCGTCCACGAGCCCGAGCCCGATCAACGTGTCGCCGAGTCGGCCACCGAAGCGCTGCAGCGAGCCAAGCGCCGAATCGAGCTGTTCCCGCGTCAAGCGTCCGCGCCGCACCAAGTACTCGCCAAGCAGTTCTTCGCGCTCGGAAGAGGCGACGTGCAGCAGGCGACCCGCACTCAGGTACAGCTCCTTCCTCACCGAAATGCCCATGCTACGTGCCCGCTCCGCGAACAGCGCGCCGGTCTCAGACTTCTGCCGCAAGTGTGCCAGCACCTCCAGCATGGGAGTGTCGCGGAGGAGCGCCTGGTAGTCGGGCGCGCCCGGCTCGAAGATACGGCTGGTCGTGGCGGTGGTCGACGGCAACAGATGGCGGGCCAGCTCGTCGATCTCTCGAATGAACCTGAAGTCCTCCCCCAGCAGAGCGACCTCGTCGTCGCCACCCAGATCGCCGGTCGCGATCATCTCGATCAGCTTGGAAAACGGCACGTGCTCCAAGATCGCCCCGCCCTTCCGGCGCACGCGCGAACCGGCATCGCTCGGAACCGGCGGACGCTGTGCGGACAAGCCAGACTGGCTAGCGCTGCGCACGGCCGCCATGGCGCCGCTGCTCTTCTTCCGCACGGCCTGCATGCGCTGCACCGAATCACGGATTTGCCCCTCAATGCGCTTGGCCAGCCCGCTCGAATCCTTCGCCCACAGCACCCATTCGGCCAGCGTCTGCTTCAGCGCCTCGCGCGAGGGTCGCTCAAACGCGGAGAAAGCTTGGGCCAAGTCGGCAGCGTCGGGATAGCGCTCATCTGGGTCGCGAGCGAGCCCCTTCTCGCAGACCGCCAGCATTCCGGGCGGTAGCATCGGGCCCGCCCGCCTGAGCGGCTCGATGTTCGCGTCGCGGATCGCCAGCAACACGGCGAGCTGTCCGCTTCCTGGGAAGACTCGCTCCCCGATCAACATTTCTCCGAAGACCGCCGTGAGCGAGAACAAGTCCGCGCGGTGATCAGACGGCTCTCCGGCAACCTGCTCGGGCGAAAGGTAACCGAACTTGCCCTTCAGCCCGCCTCCGCTCGGCTGGGCTGGCTTGAGCCGATGCTCGAAGCGAGCAATCCCGAAGTCGCCCAGCTTCACCGAACCGTCGAGAGAGAGCAGGATGTTCGAGGGCGTGACATCGCGATGCACGATGTGAAGGATGTTGCCCTCCACGTCGCGGGCTCGATGCACCGCGGTGAGCGCCTCTGCAACCTCCCGCGCCACGTAGGCCGCCAGCCCCGGTGGAACGCGGCGCTGTTCTGACTCCGCACGACGAAGCAACCGGTAAAGGTCGACGCCGTCCACGTACTCCAGCGCCAGGTAGGGCTCGTCGCCGACCATGCCAGCGCCGTACACGTTCACCACATTGGGGTGAGTGACCGCACGATGGAGCTCCGCCTCGCGCTCGAGGGCGTCGAACTCGCCTCCCTCGCGAACCGAACGGAGCAAGCGCTTGACGACCAGACGAGCGGCAGGCTGCGTGCCAATCTTCGGGCGCGCCAGGAACACTTCTGCGCTGCCACCCACAGCAATGCGCCGCTCGAGCACGAACGGCCCAAAGGGTTGTGGCGCTTTGCCCTTGATGTCCTCCGACACGAGAGCGCCATTATGCAGGCGAAACCCCAGGGAAGGCGGCGGAAATGCGGGCGCTTCGCTAAGCCCGAGCCTGCGCCGAGAAAATGCCGGTATTCGGCCGAAGCCGCGCTATGGATCGGGGGTGTTTCGAGCACTAACCAGGCCGGTCGTGGCCCTACTTTCGAGTCTCGCGCTCATGGCTAGCTGCGCCGCCAGCGGTTGCAAGTGCGGCGCAGAGCCCGGCCTCGCTCCAACCGGAGCGCCTTCCGTCAGACTTTACCTGATGTCGAGCGTCGCTGGCGCCATCGAGCCCTGCGGCTGCGTTAAGGACATGCTGGGGGGCGCGGATCACGCGGCCGCCTACCTGCGCAGCCAGGCGTCGGCCGCCCCGCACGCGCTCGTGCTCGGC
>JANNWK010000534.1:0-1810 GCA_031408355.1 Myxococcales bacterium | reverse complement strand
TGAAGTCCCAAGCCTCGCCACTGGTGTCCATGCCGACGCGGGGGCCGTTCGGCTCGCGCTCGGACGATTGGGGGAGGGGCGCCTTCTGCTCCCTCTCTCTCCGGCAGAGCGCGTGCCCGCGATCAAGGATACTCCGGCGCTGAAGGTTGTCGACGCCACATGGCTGGTGGGCGGCAGATCGTGTCGCTTCCTCGATCTCACCTGCATCGTGCGCGACCTCGACGGCGTCTTCGCGGAGGTCGCTGGAGAAATCGTGAGACGCATCGCGGAGGGTCACGCGGCAGTCACTGCCTGCATCGCGGTCCTCGACGACTTCCGCCTCCTGCTCATGCCCCGCGATGAACGGGCAGATGTCGAGGCCATCACCGGTCTCGTCGGTGAATTGCTGCTGCTTGAGCGCTTTCTCGACCTGTCGGGCGAAGCGCTCACCTTGTGGCGTGGTCCCCTCGGTGACCGGCATGACTTTAGAGCTGGCCTTCTTGCGATCGAGGTGAAGACAACAGGCCGGGCCGGCAATGAGACGCTGCACGTCGGGTCGATCGACCAGCTGCTTGAACCGCTGGGCGGCGAACTCTGTCTCGCCCGTTACACACTGGAACAGGCGAGCGGTGGGGCGCTGTCAGTGGCCGCGCTGTGCGCCCGGATCGCTCCGCGGGTCGGTGATCCGATGGCGTTCAGAGCGCGCCTCGCGGGGGTTGGCTGCCCCGATCCTGGGTCAGCCGACTGGAACACCCTGCAGTTCGAGCTGCAGGACGAGCGCTTGTACCGAGTCGATGACGGCTTCCCCCGGATCGTGCCGGCCTCGTTTGCCGGGGGCGTGCTGCCGGCGGGGACGGGCGCGCTCCATTATGATGTCGACCTTGCTTCTGCATCCGCCTCATTATTGAGTGGCGCTGACGCCGAGGGCTTTCGTGCGAGAATGATCGCATGCCTGCCGTGAAGCTCGACCTCGTCTCCGAGCCCTTCAGCCCGTCGGGCAATGTGGCTGCTGATGGCGTGCGCAAGCTGCTTGGCGCGCCGCGGCTCAACCTTCTTCAGACGCTCGTTCGGGAAGCGGTGCAGAATAGCTGCGATGCCGCGAAGCTGGGCGCTGGACCTAAGGTGCTCTTTCGTTTTCGCCGGCTGACGCCAGGTCAGATGGAGACGCTGGCGCATCATCTCCTTAGCGATCTTCCCGACCATGACGAAACCTCCGACCCTGTACGGAACTTCCTCGCAAGCGAGGCACCATGGGTGCTCGAAATCTGCGACTTCGGCACCTCAGGGCTCGGGGGGCCTACCCGCGCCGACATCCCGCCGAAGGAAGGCGAGCAGACCGATTTCGTCGACTTCATCCGAAATATCGGAAGCAAGCGAAACACCGAGCTCGGCGGCGGCACCTACGGCTATGGCAAGTCGGCGCTGTATCTTGCCAGTAAATGCAGTCTTATCGTTGTCGACAGCCAGACCCGCTGTGCGGGCGAGCCCGTTCGGCGGCTGATTGCCGCCCAGCTGGGCGAGGCGCATGACTCCGAAGCTAACGGAACCAGGCGTCGGTTCACCGGACGTCATTGGTGGGGCGGCCTCGACGAGAGCGGAACCTTTGTCGATCCGCTGGAGGGGGAAGATGCCGCCGATCTCGCCAACCGCCTAGGTTTTCCGAAGCGGGGAACGGATGCGAGAGGCACGTCGATCATGATCCTGGATCCTGACTTCGGCGCCGCTGAGGACACTGCAAAGGTCGTCGGCGCGATACAGGAAGCGCTTCTCTGGTATTTCTGGCCAAGGATGATGGCGGACGTCGGCGACGAGCGACGCCTCGAGGTTCGGG
>JANNWK010000533.1:0-3095 GCA_031408355.1 Myxococcales bacterium | reverse complement strand
GGAGAGGAACATCGTGCGGCCTCGCCACGGAGATGCGCTCGCCCAACGAGAACGAGAACGAAGGTGCAGCCGCACTGCGCCCACATGTCGGCTACTGCGAGGCTTGCCCCGTTCGGGTAGCTGCAACGGAAATGCCGGGAGCCCGCTCCATGGCAGTTTGCACTGAGCATCATTTTGATTGAGACGGCGAGCGTGGGCGGGTTACACCTGTCATTCTGTCGTGCTTCTGACCCGAGCCCCGTGCGCTGAACGTGCAGCTGGGCGCCGCGGGTCTCCGGTCCCCCGTCCCGAGGTGGCTCTATGAGCTCTGCTTACAATCTGCGTGCGCTTTCGGTCATTGGTCTTTGTGCTGGGTTGCTGGCCGCTTGCGGCGGAAATCCCGAAGTCGGGCAGCAGGGCGGCTACAAGAACGGTGGCAGCGGGGGCACCGCGGGTTCGGGCCCCGTCAACAACTGACCTTTCATCGCATCTTCTCCATGTTATGGAGGCCTCGGGCCAAGGGCTCAAGGTACTCGAGTCCTCGACCGAGGATGGTGGCGCCCGGCATTTTCCCCCCATAGTAGCGGTTGCCGAAGCCGCCGAGTTCGGCAATTAGTCGCAGCACGTCGCCGACCGTCAGAGTCTTTCGATGATCGCGCTTGATCTCGTTCAGGATGTAGCAGGCCTCGATCTCGTGCTCGGTAAACTCGGTGCTCGCCGGCAAATCCGGGGAAGTGCGTAGGAGATGAGCTAGGCGCTGGGCGCGTGCGGCCACGGTGGCGAGAATCGTAGCCCATTTCACGAGCGCATTTCGGCCGTGGAGTTGGCTCTTCTCGACATTGCAGTGGCCGCGCTTCCAAGCACGATGAAAGTCCTCGATTCGCCAGCGCATGCCATAGCCTTTCACCACTGCGGTTACGTCGGCGCGCGTTTTGACGGGATGCGTCGTCAGAAGCACCCAGCAGATCCGATCGGGCCTTCGTTGGTTTTCGCGAGCCATGACCGCATTCATCTCGAAGGTTTCGCGGCGGTTCTTGCCAACGAGCGCGCTGATTGTCACCTTGCAAGCTCGAAGCTCGATCTTCGCTGTTCGGGGGCGCCTTCCCTTGCGCGGCACGGTGACATCGTAGCGACCGATTACTCGCTGGCGCTCCAGCTCTTGCTTCAAGTAGCGCCGCTCGCCGCGGGCCGCATCGGCCCCGATGATTCTCCGATTGTGGACGGCTCGGACCGTCACGAGGAGTTCCTTCTCGTTCGCTAGCTGAAAGAGCGGCCAACAATCGGCCCCCCGATCAAGCTGATACCAGGCCTTGGTGTCCTGCTCATTCTCGCTGAGGCGAGCTTCCGAAGCCTCAATCGCCTCCAGCCAAAAACGAGTCTCCCGCTTCAGATGCCGTCCGTTGATGCATTGGCCCTGCTGAGCATTCCGGACATGCTTCTTCCCGTCACGGGCCCACCACTGTTGATCGAGTACGCCTACCACGTCGCCGCTCTCCCCCACCGCCAACGCCGTCATCGCCTGAAGCCCACGCACTTCGTACACCCCGGACCCGACCCGCCCAAGCTCCCGCCGCTTAGCCCGGTCGGTAAGCGTCAGGCTCGTTTGATCCACCGGCACATAGACCAGGCCCTTACAACCCCTTGCCGTCGATTCGAAGGCCGCTCGCTGCACCGCATTCGCGCGTACGTTCTCATTTTCTAGCAGGCGAAAGGCGCCCTCTTGCCGCGCACTCGTACCCAATGCCGCCGTCACCGTCCCCTTGGGCCGGACGACCACCTGCGCGGCGATCGCCACCAAACGTTCAACGCGGCGTCGATCTCCGAGCTCCGCACCCCCAAAAGTCTCACGCGCCCAACTAACCTCGTTCTGTAACATCCCCACCCAACGCAGCCCCTTCGCTGAAAATTCCAGCAAAGATCCGATCAAGGGTCAGCGTCAACAAGGGCGGCTCTGGCATCGACATTCCGATCGACAACGGCGGCAGCAACGGCCTCGGCGGCGAGGGTTCGGTCATCACGTCCATCTGCGGCAACAAGCAGCTGGAGCCCGGTGAGGTGTGCGACGACGGCAATACCGCTGAGGCCGATGGCTGCTCGGCGAGCTGCGCCGAAGTCGACCTAGACTTTGACTGCTCCGTGGTCGGTGAAGGCTGCGTGCAGGTCGTCATTTGCGGCAACGGCGTCTTGGAGGGCGCGGAGCTGTGCGACGACGGCGGCACCGCGGCGGGCGATGGCTGCTCGGCCGATTGTCGGACGGTGGAGGACGGTTGGGTCTGCGTGCGCCCGAACAAGCCGTGCGTGGCCGTTTCGGTGTGTGGCAATGGGGTGCGTGAGCGCGGCGAGGAGTGCGACGATCAAATCAACATGTCGCCGCTCGACGGTGATGGCTGCGATCTATTGTGCCAGCTTGAGGCTGGCTACGACTGCGCTCCCGGCCAGGCCTGCGTCAAGCGCGAGTGCGGCAACGGCGTCCGCACGCCCGACGAGGCCTGCGACGATGACGGCATTCTGCCCAATGACGGCTGCTCGGCGCTCTGCGCGATTGAGACCGGCTGGCGCTGCAACGCCAACGGCTGTCTCCCCATCTGTGGGGACGGCCTGGTACGAGGCACCGAAGCCTGTGACGACGCCGACCGCGACAGCGGCGACGGCTGCTCCGCCGCGTGCACGGTGGAGCCCTTCTTCGGCTGCGGCAGCCAAGAGCCGAGCGTTTGTGTCTCCAGCATCGTCTGCGGCAACAGCGTGGTGGAGCCGGGCGAGATCTGTGATCCCCCGGGCACCAACGGCTGCAAGGCGGGCTGCAAGAGCTTCACGCCGGACGTCACCATCGACGCTGTTTGCGGCAACGACGTGATTGAAGGCACTGAAACCTGCGATCCGCCCAACGGCAACCAGGGTTGCAGTGCGCTGTGTGCTGTTCAGAACGGCTGGACGTGTCCACAAGCGGGCGTCTGTTTCCGTAACCCTTTTTGCGGTGACAACGTTGTTCAGGTCGGCGAGGAGTGCGATCCGCCGAACGTAAACCTGGGCTGCAGCGCGACCTGTCAGGAGGAGGCTGGCTTCACCTGTGTGGGTCTCGGCCCCTCCACGTGCGTGAAGCCCGTGTGTGGCAACGG
>JANNWK010000532.1:0-3206 GCA_031408355.1 Myxococcales bacterium | reverse complement strand
CGTCATCGTCGTCATCGTCATCGTCATCGTCATCGTCGTCATCGTCTTCATCGTCATCGTCATCGTCGTCATCGTCGTCAACCGCGTCCGCGTCCGCGTCCGCGAGATCGGCGGTCGGAACGTCCGGCGTCGCGGTCATGTCAGGAGAGAGCTCCCCATCCGCTGGGAAAGCGAGTTCTGCTTGGGCCGCCGCTTCGCCCTCAGCCGCGGGCGCATCCACCGGCCCTTCGGGAGCCGTCTCGCCCGTCTCCTCTTCGAAGGTCTCGCGCGACTCGTCGCTCAACTCCGTGAACTCCTTGAGCGTCGGCAAGTCACGGAGTGACTTCAAGCTAAACACCTCCATGAAAATCGGCGTGGTGCCATACAACATGGGTCGGCCCGCTTCGTCCTTCTTGCCCAAGATGCGGATCAGATCGCGCTCAAGCAGCCCCTTGAGGACCGGACCTGAGTCAACACCTCGGATATCGTCGATTTCAGGGCGCGTGATCGGCTGCCGGTAGGCGACGATGGCAAGCGTTTCCAGTTGCGCACGCGAGAGGCGCACCGGTTTCATCGACAGGTAGTTCCGAACGTACTGACCGAACTCAGGATTGGTCCGAAACGCAAACCCGCTGGCAACCTCATCAAGCCGGATGCCGCGACCCTGGTAGTCGCGCTGCAGCTCCTCCACGAGTTCCTGCGCGCGCTTCTTGTCCACCTTGGCCGCTCGCGCCAGCTCCTTGACCTCGAGAGGGTGGTCGGCGACGAACAGCAGCGCCTCGACGAGCCCCTTGAGATACTGCCCGGTATCTTCGACGCGTAGCTCGCCTCCCGCTGGCTCTCCCTCGCCGCCAGCTCCGAGCGCGTCGGCCAAGGTTTGGGCCGATACCTCGAAGGTTTCCTCGTCGACGGGTTCGAGCTCGGACGGAACGGTCGTCACTTCCGAGGCCTGCTCCGCTTGCCCCACCAGCGACAGCTGCACCGCGGGAATGCCGGCAGCTTCGGGTGCGCCAGCTAACGCGGCCCCTGCCTTGCGTGCGCCTTTCGATGGTGCCTTGGGCTTGGGCTCCGCTTTCGCCTTGGGCTTGGGCTCCGCTTTGACCTTCGGCTTAGGCTCCGCTTTCGCCTTCGGCTTGGGCTCCGCTTTCGCCTTCGGCTTGGGCTTGGGCTCCGCTTTGACCTTCGGCTTGGGCTCCGCTTTCGCCTTCGGCTTGGGCTCCGCTTTGACCTTCGGCTTAGGCTCCGCTTTCGCCGTCAGCTTGGGCTCCGCTTTGGGCTTGGCCTTCGGGCCCTTGGGCGCGTCCTTAGCAGCCCCCTTGGCAGCAGCGGGCGCTTTCTTGTCGGGCTTGCCGCGGGGTGCGGGCGCTTTGGGTGCGGGTCGCTTCTTCACTGCCATGGTCGATCGTCATTCGAGCTCAGCGCTCGTCCTGCTCCGTGATCTCGTCCTCTGCGAACTCGCGTTCTTCTTCCGCAAAACCGTCGGCGTCCTCGGGCTCAGTCGACCTAGGGAAAGCGGATTCCTCGTCGGGGTCCGCACCGCCCTCACCGCCGACACTCTCGTCCACCAGCGCAAGTTCGATAAAAATGGGGTCCAGCGGCTCGGCCTGCTCCAGCCGGGTCATGCGCAAACGGGTCATTTCCAGCAGGGCTAGGAACGTGACGATCAGATCCCCCCGCGAGGTCGCGCCCTCGAAGAGCTGATCGAACGTGAGCTTGCGATGCAGCTGCAGCAGATCGACCAGCTGGTTGATACGGTCCGTGATCGAGAACCGCTCCAAGTCGATCTGGTGGTCTACCTTGGTGGTCGCTCGCGAGAGCACGGACTGGAACGCTTCGAGCAGCTTGAACAAGCTGAGGCCAGCGATCTGGGCTGGGCCCTCCACGCTGGGAGCGGGCAGGCCTCGCAGGAACACGTCGCGCCCCAGCACGCTGCTGCCCCCGAGCTGCTCCGCGGCACGTTTGTACTTCTGGTACTCCAAGAGCCGCCGAACCAGCTCGGCGCGAGGATCGAAACCGATCTCCTCCTCGTCCTCTTGATCGGCCGGGGGCGTCGGGAGCAGCATCTTCGACTTGATGTGTGTGAGCGTCGCCGCCATCACGAGGTATTCGCTCGCGATGTCGATGTTCAGCTCGTCCATCAACGTGATGTATTCGACGTACTTGTGCGCGATGAAGGCGATCGGGATGTCCCGAATGTCGAGCTCGTGCTGCTCAATGAGATGCAGCAGCAGGTCGAGGGGCCCCTCGAACGTGGGCAGCAGAACCTGATACCCCAGGGGCGATTCGTCCGGACGGCGAGCCTGCGGCGGCTCACCGGGTGGAGAATTGCTGGGGTTTTCGTCGGTCATGAAGGGGGCGGAGCGTACATGACCGGCAAGGCTTTGGCGATGCTAACTTAGGGCTCGGATGACAGCCCATGGCGGCCCCGGCCGCCGCTGCGCAAGCTGCGGAGAACGATACGGCGCAGCTGTGCTGTTCTGCCCCAAGGACGGCACGCCCACGGGACCGGAGCACCGGAGCGTCGGCCACGATCCTTATTTGGGACGCGTCATCGCCGGACAGTTCCGGGTCGAACGCCTGCTGGGCATCGGCGCCACCGCGCGCGTGTACCTCGCGCAACAGCTCGGGCTCGAGCGCAGCGTGGCCCTGAAGATTTTGCATCGCGAGCTGTGCGCTGACGAATCCGCCACCGCTCGGCTGCGACGCGAAGCCAAGCTGGGCGCCAAGCTTCGCCATCCCAATCTGGCAGAGGTGTTGATGCTCGGCACGGTCGACGCCACGAGCAACGAGTCGGGCGGCGAGCCATTCATCGTCCTCGAGTACCTCGACGGTATGTCGCTCACGTCCGCGCTGCTCGCCTCGACGGCGTTCGCGGGTGGGAAGCAGCTGACCCTGATCTTCGAAGGGGACAACGGGGGCGAAGTCGCCCCCTGTGGTTGACGCGCCAACCCCACTGGCGGTCTGGCCAGGCGCAGAACGGTGTTGGACAAGCTCGCCCCGGCGAACGTGCTGGTGCTCGACTCGGGCAACGCGCTCTTCGCGAACGCGGGCGTGGCGACCGAGCCCGAGAAGCTGCGCGCGGGCTTCATCCTGGGCGTGATGGAACAGCTCGGCACGAAGGTGATGGCCGTCGGCCAGCGCGATCTCTCGGCGGGCCTGCCGTTTCTTCAGAGCCTCGCGAAGACCTCGAAGGTGAAGCTGCTCTCGGCCAACCTGATGCGCGGTGG
>JANNWK010000531.1:0-4601 GCA_031408355.1 Myxococcales bacterium | reverse complement strand
GTTTGTCAGGTCGCCAGCACGCTGTTTGCGGCAGCCGTCACGGGCGGGCTCGACGTGGTCCGGCGCCGAAGCCACAGCCGTCCGAGCGGCTAAACCCCGCTCGGGCTCGACGCCACGGTCATCGACGGCGAGGTGGATCTTCAGCTCCGAAATCCCTACCCCGTGTCGGTCGTCGTGCACGCGTTCCTGCCGGTACCGACGCGGCTTCGGGTGGAGTTGCTCGGGACCCTCGCTCCCGGCAAGATCGAGCACAGCTATGCGGTGACCAAGAGCGAAGACTTCTTTCGGCGCATCGCCGAGCGACCGGAGCTGCGTCCGGATCAGGTCAAGCGCCAACAGAGGGGCAGCCCGGGCTACGACGTCGTCAGCACGGTACGCACCCGCTTCCTCGACGGCGCCGAACGCGTGCGCCACTACACGAGCACCTACTACCCTGTGCCCGAAATCTACTGGATCGGCAGCCAGGTCGATGTCGCTAGTCTCCCGCCACTGCCCGAGCGCGCCACCCACAGCGAGCTTGCAAGCGACGCCAAACCAGAGGGCAGCACCACTCCCGCGGCTGCCTTCACGAATATGCCATAGACAGCGCGTTTCGCCGGGCTAAGCGGGCGGACTCCGAGGAGGCTGAAGCTTCGCGTGCTCCGCGGCAAGCTCCAGGTAGTGAGCCGCGCCGCGACGGCCTTCAAGCCGTTCGTGAGCGTTCATTTCCCGCACCACGCGCCCAGGCTGGCCCCGCACCAGGCTGTAGGGTGGCACGACCATCCGCGGCGGCACGACCGTACCGGCGGCTACCAACGACTCCTCGCCGATGACGGCGTTGTCCAGCAGCACCGAGCCCATGCCGACCAACGCTCCGTCGCCCACGCTGGCTCCGTGGACGATGGCTCCATGACCCACCGTCACCTCGTTGCCAATCACGGCGTTGGAAAGATCACTCGTCATGTGCAGGCAACTACCGTCCTGGACGTTGCTGCGCGCACCAATGCGAATGAAGCCGACGTCTGCGCGGAGCACGCAGCCGTACCAGATATTGGCGTATTCGCCGACTTCGACGTCGCCGATGATCACGGCGCCCTCCGCAATGAAGGCGCTGCTGGCAATCTTGGGGAATTTCCCGCGAAATGGCCGAATGATCACGGGACCACCGGCAGCGAGCGGGGCCCAGCTCCGCCCCCTGAAATGCGCGGCAGCGGCGGGCGTGGCGCCGGCCCCTCAGCCTCAACGCCCTCGACCTCGCCGAGCAGCGAGTTCTTGTAGGAGCCGGTGATGTTGACGTCCATCAGGCGGCCGATCAGGCTCGCTGGCCCCGCCGCGTGGACGATATCGCTCCGCTCCGTGCGGCCGCGCAGCGCGCCCGTATTGCCTCGCCCTTCGAAGAGCACGCTCTGGCGTGTGCCTACCTGCTCACGCAACAGCTCCGTGCGCATGCGGTCGCCCATGGCTATCAGCTCCGCGAGCCGCGCCACCTTGTCCGGTTCCGAAACGTCGTCGCCGAGCTTGAGCGCCGGCGTGTACGGCCTTTCCGAGTACTTGAAGCCGTAGATCAGAGAGAAGCCCACGCGACCCACCAGGGCCAGCGTTTCCGCAAAATCTTCCGGAGTTTCTCCGGAGAAACCGACGATGATATCGGTGGCCAGGCTGACGCCCGGCACGGCTGCCCTCAGCGCCGCCACGCGCTCCTCGTACTCTGCTACCGAGTAGCGGCGGAGCATGCGGCGCAGCACGCGATCGCTGCCGGCCTGAACGGGCAAGTGGACGTGTCGCGCCAGCAGCGGCAAGTCCTGATGCGCGCGGATGAGCGAAACGGTCAGGTGCCGAGGGTGCGGGCTCGTGTAGCGGAGCCGCAGCAAGCCCGGCACCCGCTCGGCGATGGCGCGCACGAGCGCCGCAAACTCGCTCTCGTCCTCTTGGGCTCGCAGCCCGCGCGTGTGCTGCCACGGCGCCTCCCCGGCCCCAGGAGCCTTCGCAAGCTCGCCCAAAGGATCCGTGTAGCTGTTGACTGTTTGACCCAGCAAGGTGACCTCGCGAGTCCCGGCGGCGACCAAGCGCTCGATCTCGTCCAAGATCTCGCGCGCGGCGCGGTAGCGCTCGGGCCCGCGCGTGTGGGGCACGATGCAATAGGTGCAGCGCTCGTTGCAGCCCTTCATGACGGTGACGAACGCGCTCACCGGGGTCCGCCCCGGCTCGGCCGTCGCCGACAGGAAGTGCGGCGCGGTCAAGTCGAACTCGGTGCGCACCACCGGGGCCGCGCTCGCCGCGAGCTCCGCCAGGAGCCGCGGCAGCTCCGGAATATTGTCGGGCCCGAGCAGCAGATCGATCTCCGGCATGCGCCGGAGCAGGCTTGCCCCTTCCTGTTGCGCCACGCAGCCCGCGACCGCCAGCGTGAGGCCCGGCCGCTGTCGCTTCAGCACGGCGATGCGCCCCACCTCACTGCGCAGCTTCTGTTCAGCCTTTTCGCGGATACTGCAGGTATTTAGGAGCACCAGCTCCGCGTCGTCCAGCCCGGTGGCCTCGGTGTGGCCGCTTGCCCGCAGCACCTCGCCGATCCGCTCGGAATCGTGCGAATTCATCTGACAACCGAAGGTAATGACGGTGTAGCGAGCCATAGTGGGAGGGCGGGGGCCAGGCGGGGGCCAGGACCGCGGCCGACCGTAGCATTTCCCAACGTTGACGCAGGGCCCGCTGTGCGTGTTTGATTCCGCCCGCCATGCAAGAGGATTTCCCGGACTTGGTCTCAATGTGGGAGCGCATCACCACCCGCTACGCGGAGCGCCCGTTGTTTGGCGAGAAGCGCGCCACCGGCTGGGTGTGGCGCTCCTACGCCGAGGTCGCGGAGCAGGTAGACGCCTTCCGGGCGGCGCTGGCCTCCCTGGGTGTGGCTCGCGGCGACCGAGTCGCGCTCATCTCTGACAACCGACTCGAGTGGGCCGTCGTGGTGCACGCTACTTTGAGCCTGGGAGCCGTCTACGTGCCCATGTACGAGTCGCAGACGCCGGAAGATTGGGCGTTCATCTTGCGCGACTCCGGCGCGAAGGTCGTATTCGGCGCGAAGCGCAAGATCTTCGACGCTCTCGTGGAGCTTCAACCAAGCCTGCCAGCCCTCGAGCAGGTTTGCGGCTTCGACCTTGGGGACGCCCAGCACCCCAAGAGCTTCAGCAAGTTGCTTGAACAGGGGCGCGCCGCGGCCAAGGTGCTCCGCGTCAAGCCCGAGCCCGAGGCAGTCGCCGGTTTCGTGTACACCTCGGGAACGACCGGCGAGCCCAAGGGCGTCGTGCTGCTCCACAAGAACTACTGCGCCAACGTCAACGCCCTACGCCAAGTGTTCCCCCTGAGCCCGGAGGACCGTTCGCTGGCCTTTCTGCCCTGGGCGCACGCCTTCGGACAGGCCGCCGAGTTTTACATGCTGCCGGCGATGGGTTGCGCCGTCGCCATCAATGACGAGGTACCGAACCTCATCAGCAACCTGCCCGAGGTGCAGCCCACCATTCTGGTCGCCGTGCCGCGCATCTTCAACCGCATCTACGACGGCGTGAACCAGCAGATGCGCGACAAACCCAAGCCAATTCAAGCCTTGTTCCGAGCTGGCATCCGCGCCGCCACCCGGCGTTCCCGTGGTGAGTCACTTGGCCTGGGCGAGTCCCTGGCCCTCAAGGCCGCCGACGCCCTCATCTTCAAGAAGGTCCGAAAGAAGTTCGGCGGCAAGCTCAAGCTAGCGGTCAGCGGCAGCGCCGCGCTGAGCAAGGAAGTGGCCGAGTTCATCGACGCGCTCGGGATCCGTGTCTATGAAGGCTACGGCCTGACGGAAACGGCGCCTGTCGTGTCCGTCAACACGCCCGCGCACTGCAGAATCGGCTCCGTCGGCAAGGCCCTGCCCGGCGTTCGCATCGTGATCGACAAGCAGGCTACCGACGACCCCAACAGCGGTGAAATCGTCGTTTACGGCGACAACGTGATGCGCGGCTATCACGGCCGGCCCGACGAAGACGAGAAGATCTTCACCGCCGACCGCGGACTGCGCACCGGCGATATGGGCCGACTGGATGCCGACGGCTACCTGTTCATCACCGGGCGAATCAAAGAGCAGTACAAACTCGAGACCGGGAAATACGTGGTGCCCTCGCCGCTCGAGGAGCAATTGAAGCTCTCACCGTACATTCTGAATGTCATGCTCCACGGCGCAAACAGGCCGCACAATGTCGCCCTCGTGGTGCTAGATGTGCCCAACCTACGGAAGTGGGCGGAGCGTGAGGGTCACGCCCTGCAGGAGCCCAGCACCGACGCCGGGGTGCGCGAGCTCATTCGGACTGAGCTAGAAACCTATGGAAAATCCTGCAAAAGCTACGAGCGGCCCAAGGAGTTTTTGCTGATCACCGACGACTTCACGGTGGAGAACGGGCTCCTGACTCCCAAGCTCAGCATGCGTCGGGGTCGCGTGCTTGTGCGCTATGAAGCGGCGCTCAACAAGCTCTATTGAGTTCAGCTCGGCTGCCCCCTCGCTGAAGCGCAGCGTTCGTCCCGCGTCCTCGGCAGAGCCTGCGGGCGACGGGCGCCCCCAAACGTCGGCTGCGCCGCCGTGGGGGCGCTTTCGAAGCCAAGCGGCC
>JANNWK010000530.1:0-3192 GCA_031408355.1 Myxococcales bacterium | reverse complement strand
CCGCGGGCGATAGCCTGGCCGCAGCCAGCTCGCCGTTCACGATCGCTCCGTCGACTCGGATCGAGCTGGGGTCGACCTCGACCGTTAGCTGCCCCAGCTCCTCGCCCAGGGTTACCTGCTCCACCCGAAGCCTTAGATCGTGGGCAGCTCGCGCCAACAGGCCATCCTTGAACGTGTAGAGCTGGAGACTTAGGCTGCGGGCCATGGCCTGAAAGTCGTCAGCGGATCGAAATGATCACTTCCGTCGTGCTGAGGAGCCCGCCCTTCTGCTCACCCTCCTGACGGACGCCGGCGAAGCCGCCACCCTGGGTTGTAGCGGGGAGAGTCCCGCAGAGGGCGGCCGGGATGCCCCCACCATAGAAGATGCCGCGACCCTCCCAGTTCGGGCCGCTGCAACCGCACTCGGAATTCGCATCTTCCGGCGCCTTGGACTTCACGGCCCAGCTGGTGCTGGATGGATTGACGTTGAGGGCGCTGGCGCGACAGAAGATCGCGGACTCCGACGACACGCCCGCGTTGCCGACCCAGCGGTTGAGCAGGACGTTGCTGGTTACGAACTTGGTGAGTGGAATCGCTACCGACACCAAGCTGCGGAATAGGTCCTCCGGCGTCTTGAACTCGAGCCACTCGTCGCCCCAGGTGATCATGACGGACTCGTACTCGCCACGAAAACGCTTGCCGATCAGCCCCGCCCCGAAGGCTCGGGCGATCTGACTCGGCGTCCCGACCTCTTCTTCGAGATGACTGAGCGCGCCCTGGGTTTGGGGCCCTCCAGCGGCGCCTGATTCAAAGGCCACGCGCGTCCAGCCACCCGCGGTCTGGTGCTTCTTCGGGATCATCGAGCAATACACCTCGATCTCGTCGTCGGCGCCGAAAGCGCCGTCAAGGTCGATCAAGTACACGCCGTCTGCGGCATCCTTCGAGGCCGCCAGGATTTCTTTGCAGTTCGGCTTGAGCTCGCATTGCCCCGCCGTGCAAACGCCGGTGTCGCAGTCCGTTGCCACAGTGCAGAACTGTTCAGCCTTGCAGGGCGGGCACCGGGGACCTCCACAGTCCGTGTCCGTCTCTGGGCCCTGCTTTATCCCGTCGGCCGCGCAGCTTCCGGCCGCGCACCTAAGCTCGACGCACGAGCCCTCGAGACAATCGGTGTCGAGTTGGCACGCTGCTTCGGCCGGGCATTTGTCGCACTCGCCGCCACCGCAATCGATGCTGGTCTCAAGGCCATCTTGACTGCCGTTGGCACAGGGGCCGGACGCGCCGCCGCTGCCGCCGCCTGTGGCGCTGCCAGCCGCCCCGCCCAGCGCGGCCGCGGCGCCGAGCAGCGAGTTGTCATAGACTGAGCACTGAAGGAGCGCTGGCAGCAATGCCGCGAACGCCCAGATCCGGCCGCGACTGCGGCTACCGGGGCGGAGCGGGGCGCCTGGGAACGAGCGAGCCATGCGTTGCTCTGAGCCTAGCGCAATTGCTGGCCGGGTTTTCGGTTTCGTTGGCCGCCCTCCGCCCTACGGCCTGAATCTCGGGCCGAACAAGCTGGTGCTAGGTGGCGGCCCCGCCAGGCTGGCGTTGGCTCAACCAGAAGCCAACGAACGCCGCTGTGGCCGCCACGAGCGCCCAAGCAGCGAGCAGGCCACGCCCGATCAGCAAACCCGCCAAGAGCGGGGCGACGATCTGGGCCACCGACATGAGCGACTGCGTGATGCCGAGCACGACCCCCTGTTCGTCACTCCCCGCGTTCTGCGTGACCTGGGCGGTCAAAGTCGGGCGGAGCGCTCCCTGGCCGAAGGAGGCTATCGACGCCGAGACTAGCAGCTCCGGCACACGGCGCGTTACTGCGAGCACCAGGTAGCCGAGGCCGAGCGCGAAGAAGGCCGCGCGAGCCAGGCGCCATTCGCCGAAGCGCTTCACGAGCCTCCCGATCAGACCCCCCTGCAACAGGATCCCAAGAAATCCCACGTACGCGAACGTGTACCCGACCTGGCGAATCCCGAAGGGCTGACCGTTCCAAGTCAGCTGCCGCTCTGCGAACAAGGCAAAGCCCGAAGTGAACGTGGCAAACGCGAAACCGAAGGCGAGGAACTGAAAGAGCAGGGAACGCAGCACGGGCCGCTCGAAGAACTGGCGGTACGAGCCCCAGGCAAAGAGAGCCAGACGCCGTCCCGCAGGTTCGCCCTCGCCCGGCGCGGGTCTCGGCTTGGCCCGCGGGAGCAGCGTGAGCGTTGCGATGATCGAGAGGCCGGAGAGCGCTTGCGCGGCGTAAATGGGGTAGCGGAAGTCGAACTGCGAGAGGTAGCCGGAGAGCGCGGGTCCCAAAAGGAAGCCGATGCCAAACGCGATGCCGATCAGCGCAAAGGATTTGGCGCGGTTCTCCCGTGCCGTGACGTCGGAGACGTAGGCCTGCGCCAACGATAGGTTGCCGGCTGTCGCGCCATCAATGGCTCGCGATAGGAACACGACGGCCAGCGACTGCGCCGAACCGAGCACGATGAACCCAATCAGCGTGCCCAGCTGGCTCAGCACCAGCAAGGGCTTGCGGCCGACGCGATCGGCGGCTTGGCCGAGCATCGGACCCGAGAGCAGCTGACAGAAGGCGTAGGTCGCGACCAAGAGGCCGATCTGCAGCGGGCTCGCCCCAAAGTGCTGGGCGTAGAAGGGCAGCAGGGGCCAGATGATCGTCATGCCCAGGATGTCCACGAGGACGATCAAGAAGATGGGCAGAAGCGCGCGGCGCTCGGCTTGGCTGGTGTCGCTCACAGTCACTCTGTCTCAGCTCAGCGGGGCGGCCTTCGGCTCGAAGGGGCGCGAGCATGAGAGCAGGTGCCCGAACAGTCAACAACCCGGCTCCTCACCGTTCCTAGGCGGCGACCTCGCCCGGGACCCTACCCACGAAAAAACGCGGCACCCCCCGCCTAGGAACGGGGGACACCGCGCTTTCTCGCGACTCCGCTCAAGTATGCCTGGGCCTAGGCTATGGCTTCAGCTCGACCTTCGTGACCGTCACGTGTATCATCTGCGCGTGGAAGGGCTGAGCGGCGCCGTTGATCTTGTTGATCTCGGTGACTGCCTTGCCGCCGAACGTGGTGGGAACGACCAAGCCGGGCTCGTTCGGCACGTTCCGCGCTGCCGGGCAGGCCGCACCGTTGTCGCCCGGACCGCAGTTGTTGATGGCGCGGCAGTTAGAGTCCTGAGTCAGGT
>JANNWK010000529.1:0-2274 GCA_031408355.1 Myxococcales bacterium | reverse complement strand
CCGGCGAGGGTCAGGATCTTACCCCACTTGAGCTTCAGCTCGGCGTCGGCAATCAGGCCATGGTCCGCCGCCTGCATGGCCAGGTAGCAGAACACAGCGCCGCCAATCCCGATGGCCAGACTGACGCAGCAGATCGAGCTGGCCAGGGCCAGGGCGAGCCAAGTGGTTGCCTCTCGTTTGAGCTCGGCCGAGCGCGCGGCCGAGCTTGTGCCGGCCAAAGCGGGGCGGGGCGGGGCAGAGGTCTGCATTTTTCGGTGCTGAAGCGGGTTCAACCGGGAGACGACGGACGGTCAACACCCCTGCTCTGGGCTCCGTCGTGCGTCAATCGCGGCGGACGCGCCGCCCGGCCGGACGCCAAGGGTCGTACGCCACGCCGCCTGGCGTCGCGCGATTCGTGCCACGATGGACGTTGGTTTGCCACGAGACCTGTCCGCGTTCTTCTCGCTCACCTTGTCCCTGTCGCTTTCGTGCGCGCGGGCGGACGGCGGCGGGGGGCACGTCGAAGCCAAGTTGGAGCGCGGGGCCAAGGTGCTGGTTGAGCAGACGGCCGCCGAGTTCTTCGAAGGCCGCGTGCTCAGCGTCGAGGGCTCCGCCCTCAAGGTGCAGGGACTCCTGTTAGGCGACGTGCGGAGCGTTGCGCGTGCCGACGTACAGCCGCTCGGTGGCGGCGTCGTCAATCCGACGTCCGGCTTCGGGATCTGTCGCGTGGCGACGCAGGCGTGGGCAGGTTGCCGCGTGCTCGCTGCTGACGCGGCAAGGCTGAGCGTTGAGCTTGCCGACGGGACGAAGCGCGAGCTTGCCGCACAGGACGTGCTTTCGGCGTCCGAGCTAAGCCGGCTCAATATTTCGCAGCGCTTCCAGCGGCAGGCGAGCGAACGCGGTTTCGTCGAAGAAGCGCGGCGCCAATCGCCTCGCGTCCCGGCCTCGTATCGCGTGGCCGCGCAGGCGAACCTGCTGGCGCGCGCCCAGGACGGCTACTACGCCGTCAAGGTGCGCGAGCTGGTTGAAGCCGGTGCCTACGTCACTTGGCCCGACGGGCGCCCGCCGAGCCGAGTCGATGCCGCGGATCTGGCGCCGCTGCCGCCCTACCACCTGGAGCTGCGCCCGGGCGAGTTCGTCCTGCTCACACCGCTGGCGCCCACTGAAGCCTGGCCAGTGGGGCGCATCGAGCAAGCCTACGAAGGCCGCGTTACCGGTCGCCGCGCCGATGGCGAACCCTTCGACGCGCCGACTCGCGCGGTTGTCCCGCTTGGGCCGTGAGGGGTCGGGCGCGCGCCGGCAGAAGCGAAACGTTGACGGGAACCCCGCGTGCGGGGTAGCCCTTGTGGGCATGTGTTGGTGGCGGGTCTTGCGGGATCGGGTACGGCGCTCGGGGATCGTGCTTGTCGCCGCGTCCGCGAGCTCCGGCTGCGACGACGCGTGGACAGGAGCGTGAGCGCAGGTTGGGTCGGGCTAGTGGGCGCCTTGGCAGCGAGCGGTTGCGCCGCCGGATCAGCCGGGCCGCGCGGACCCTTGGTGGGCATACCTGGGGCTCGCGTGGGCACTGACTACTCGACCGCAGCGCCCGGCGAGGTCGTTTGGGGTGACGTGGGCGTGCTGCCGCGTCGGGTGGAGCTTCGCATCGCTCCCTTCGGCTGGGCCGACGTCGGCGCCGATCTCGGTTGGATCGACGCGGGGCTGGACGTTCGCTTCGGGCTGCCGGCGGCGCCCGAGCGGTGGCTCCCCTCCAACTTGGCGCTCGGCGTACGCTCGGGGCAGTTTGGTATCTTCAAGGATACCAAGCCCACGCGAAGCTACTGGGGCCGAATCGAAGCTTACCCACTGCTCCATACGTCGCTGCAGCCCGCCAACGCGCAAGGCAACGGTGGCGGAAGGACCGCGGGCCGCGCTGTGGCCGCAGTCGGTTTGGATCTTGGCGATTTCTATCGCGACGTCAGCCACAAACCGGCTTACGACGAGCCACATGAGTTTGGGCCCTTTGAGACCCCTCACATAGACCACGAGCTGCGGCTCGAGGTCGCGGTGGGCTACCACCTCATGACACGCCGCAACGCTTGGTTTCAGGCCACCGTGCAGCCCTACGCGGTGCTGAGCAGCGACACCACCCGGCACACCTGGGGCATGCTCGTCGCGCTGAGCGGCGGGCTCTTCCTGCCCTTCGTGACCGCGGAAGCGCGATGACGGTGACGCCCGCCCGCTTCAGGCCACCGGCACCTCCTATTCGGCAGCTCACTCCGTAGGAGCCAGCAAGCGCGTGGCGAGCAATGCGCGTCC
>JANNWK010000528.1:0-16475 GCA_031408355.1 Myxococcales bacterium | reverse complement strand
CCGTTGCGTCGGCCCTGCCGCCGAGCCCCACGCCCGAAGCTGTGCCGAGTGCGCAGCCGGCTGCCTCTCCTCCGGCGCCAGTGCTGGCTCCGAAGCTGCTCAACCAAGCGCGCAAGAAGCCCGTTGCGGTCGCTAGTGCCAAATCAGAGCCGCCAACCGGCGCCACCGGAAAAGCGGCTGCGCCTAGGGCGCGCGAGCCAAGCGGCGGTTCACTTCGCATGGGAATCAAATGAACAAGAAGACCTGGTTTGCGCGCACCACGCCGCTGCTGGCACTGCTGGCGGGCATCGGCCCTGTACTCCGCCCGGCCACCCTGCGAGCAGAGCCCGCCGACAGCGCGGCCCCCGCCCCAGCGCCGACCACGGCAGCGCCCAGCGAGGCAGCGGCGCCACTCCAGGAGGCACTGCGCGGGATGGCCAAGGCCGACTACATCTCGGGAAGGGTGCTGTTCGAAGATGGTGACTACGCCTCGTCGTTGATCAAGTTCCAGAACGCCTTCGAAGCCAGCAAGGATCCACGCCTGCTGTGGAATGTTGCCGCATGCGAGAAAGCGCTGCGCCATTACGCCCGCGTGCTCAACCTGCTTGAGCGCTACGTGAAGGAAGGTGGACCGCTGCTCACTGACCAGGACCGGCTCGACGCCGACAGTGTCGTCAGCGCAGTGAAACCGCTCGTATCAACGCTGAGCGTGGAGTCAACGCCAGCGGGCGCGGACGTATACATCGACGAGCTGAAGGTGGGGACAACCCCGCTCACTGGCCTGCTCATCGACATTGGCAACCGAAAGCTGAGCGTGCGCCTGGCTGGATTCGAAGACTATGAGGCGCTCCGGCCCGTCAACGGCGCCGACGAGATCAAGCTGGCGGTCCCGCTCAAGAAGGTGGTCCACGAGGGCAGCGTGACCGTGCAGGCCAAGGCCGGGCAAGTGATCACGATTGACGGAAGAGGCGTGGGCGACGGCCGCTGGACGGGCACCTTGGCCAGCGGTCCACATACACTGCGCGTCACCGCCAAAGGCTACCGGTCCTACCAGAGCGAGCTTTTGGTGCGCGATCGTTCAAGCCGCACTATCCAGGTGGACCTGGAACGTGAAGCGAGCAGCGGCGTGCCGGCTTGGGTTTGGGTCGCGGGCGGCGTGGTCGTGGCCTCAGGCGCGACGGTCGGAGGCTTGCTCCTGTTCAGCAAGGAGGAAACGGTGCCGGCTCAGTACTATCGGGGCAACCTGGCGCCCGGCACCGTCTATCTGCCTTAGCTACGTGGACCCGTGGCTCACGGCAGGGGCGGGGGCATCATCTGCTTGGAGGTGCGAATCAGCTGGGCCTCTCCGGTCGCCGCGTCCACGACGAACGAGTAAACATAGCCCGCGTCCACCCCGAGCCCGTCGATAAAGCCGTCGCCACTGCGCAGCGTCGTGCCGAGCATAGATCCGTCGAGCGGGACGCTCACCAAATCGTGAACTGGCGGGCTCGGGTTGCGCACAAATCCGAAATAGGCGTTGGTGCCGTCGGTGGCCAGGCCCGTGACCGGGCTGGCGGAGGTGAACAAGTCGCGTTGGGTTGCGGCGCAATTGAGCAACTCGCACGCGCGCACGACGCGATCACTTGCCCAAACGACAAGGCCGCTGGACACCACGGGACCCTGAACGAAGCTCTGACCGGTCGTGGCCACCTGCACCGTCAGCCCGCAGTTGTCGTGTTCGCAGTGCTGCAGCTCACCGGCATTGTTGGCCCAAACAAGCTGGTCAGCACTCAAGGCCAGCGAACGTACGGGCGCATGGTCGGTGTGCTGGGTCTTGACCATCGCGCCGCAGCCCACGTCCAGCATGTGGCAGCTTTGAAGGCGAGCGCTGGGCTCGGCCTCGCGAAAAATCACCGCGGTGTTGGTCATCGCCATCATGCCCGACACTGGCATCGGTGGAGGCGTCGCGGAGACTGCCGCGAGGACCACGCCGGTCCCTGTGACGCAGCCGCCCGGAAAAGGGCACGAGTGGATTTGCATCGTCTCGAGATCCCAGCCCCAAACGGTCAAGTAACTCTGGTTGTGGGCGAAGCCAGCGGTCAAGGCGCCGGGAGGACCAAGCCAAAGCGCTTGTGCTTGCGAATTGCAGCCAGCCAGCGCGCACCAATAAACACCCTCCGATACCCCGTCGTCGGCAAGTGCGATGAAGAACACACCCAGCGGATCCACCACAACGTGCCGCGGGAAACGAATGCCAGAGAGCAGCACGGTTTCAGGCACGCTGGCCATGCCGGGCGGCATCATGGTCCCGTCGGGCGGCATGGGGCTGCCACCCGCTAGCGGCGTATCAAAGCGTGACGCGGGACCGCACACGGGATTCAAGGCCGACTTGCTGGCGCAACCGGCGGCGGCCACCACCTCGACAGGTGGCGTGCTCGCACAGACCGCCGAGGGCAACTGCAGGCGTCCCGCGCCGGCCGGCGACCAGCCATTGACCGCGTCCGCATCTAGCGGAATGAAGCAACCTAGGGCATCACAGCTGCCGCTGCTATTTGGCGGAAGGCGCAGCGCCACGTTCCACTGCGAGGGGTCAGAGCCCGGCGCCGCGATCGTGCACGAGACCGGATCTACCGCGGCAACCGGCGCGCCCGCGAGGCAGCCCAGCACATCGAAACATCCAGAACCCGCGGCGGCCGAACCGTCGAGCGCTGCCGGCACGAAGTCGGGCAAGCTGGCTGAGTCTACCTCTTGCGGGCTGCAAGTGCCGGCCACGCACGTCAAGCCCTCGCCGCAGCTCGTGCTGATCTCACCCGCGCCGCTCACCTGAAGCGATTTCGCGTCGGCGCAAAGCCAGTGCAGAGTCACAGGCAGCATCGCCGTGCGGTCGGGCGGAACGGTCGTGATGATCTCGCGCAGCACACGCGGTACGCCTTGATCTAGATCGGCGCCCGGATTGACCTGGCGAGCCAAGATCCGAATGCTGACCGGATCCGCCGCGTTCTCGCCCGCGACGATCGATAGCGCCGCCGGCATCTCGAGCTGAGGAGCCGGCCCTATCAGATACGTTTGCGCGAATTGCACACGGCCGCTCGTCAGGACCTCCACGCGCAGCGACGAAACGTCCTTGGGTACGGAAAGGTCCGTCTGGAGCACCAGCACCAGCTCGCCGCGCTTCACCTCGTTCGTCGTAGTGGTGCAGCCAAGGACCAGGGACACGACCGCGCAGGCTGGCCAGAAGGTATGCTTTCTCACTCTAGCGAGTCTAGCCGGGCTTGCCCGCTCGAACGAGCCTCAGTTCACGGCTTGCCTGAAATTGCTGACCGCGAAGCCCGGCGCGCTGTTCCAGATTTCGAAGCCGAACTGGATCGAGTGAAGATTCCAGTTATTCTGGGCCTTGCCCATCGCCACGACCTTGTCGAAAAAGGGCTTGAGCTTGTGGTCGGTCAGGCCGGGCACGAAGCTCTTTGCCCAGAACGTGACCACCTGCCAGGTGGAGTTCGTGCCGGTCCAGATCTCGTAGCTGTTGCCCCCGATGTCCACGGTCTCGCCGGCTGAACCGATGGGCGTCGGACCACCACCAGCCGCCAGCCAGATCATGATCTCGACGCCACCGGCAGGCGTGGCCGGGTTGACGCCGGCCGACGCCGGCATCGCCCAGATGTCGTAGGCGGCGTTGTACTTGCCCCCGCCCGGAACCGTGAAGGCCACCGTCGTCGGCGCGCTGGTGATCGCACTGAGCAACTTGGGCAGACCCGTCCCAGTCGTCACCTGACCGAAGTGCCAACCATAGGAGATGGAGGGGTACGCGACCGGTGCGTTACCGCCGGTGCTCAAGTTGCCTGAGTCGACCTTGAAGGCAGCGGCCCCACCCCCGGCTTGGGCCGTGATGCACTGACTGCCGTTGCCCGCGGTCAGCACGTTGTTCTGGATGCGGTACGAGCCCGCCGTCAGGTGCTCTTTGTCGTTTTCGCCGACGATGCCGCAGATCTGCCCGAGCGTGGTGAGCCCAGCCCCCGTGCCATCGTGGGGCACGAGCTGGGTCATGCACAGCTCGAACGCGCCGGCTGTATTGCCTCCGACGACCTGAACCTGGAGATCGAAGGGCCCGCCGGGCGTGCAATCCGGTGCCGGCACCCATTCAGTCGGACAGGTCACGTCGTCGAAGCAGACCGTGCCTTCAAAACCCGCCGTGAGCGGCTTGAGCTCGAGAAACGGCGCGACCTTGCCGGTCATGGCTGCAGCCTGCGTATAGGAGATGCGCACGGGGTTGCCGCCGCTGCTGCCGGTCAGCGAAATGTCGAAGCACTTCACTGCGCCCGCGTAGGCGCTCTTGGTCGGAGCCAGGCCACCCGTCGAGTTGAGCTCGAAGCCGAGACCGCAACCCCACTTGTTGAACGTCGGATCGACCGCGGTAGCCCCCTTGATGCAGCAGCTCGCGCCCGTGCACGCCGCGACGGGCGAAGTGCAGGTAGACCCATCGTGGTACATGTAGAGCGAGCCCTGGAGCCCCATCGGGTTGTCAGTGTCGAGCGCGGGATCGCAACCGACCCAGCCTCCGTGCGTGGCCAAGTTGGGGTCCAGCGAGCACTCGAGGACCGCCGCGCCACCCGAGCCGGCCGAGCTGCCACCCGGCCCCAGTCCGCCGGCTCCCGGCGTCCCGCCGCTACCGACCGCGCCGGCAGCGCCGGGCGTCCCCCCGGTGCCGGAATTTCCGCCCGTCCCAATGGGATTGGGCGCTGGCTGGCAAACCCCCTTGGCGACGTCGCAGAGCAGCGGGCCGCATTGGGCGTCGCCCGTGCACTGGACGCGGCACACCCCAGAAAGACAAGTCTGCCCGCCGGGACAGGAGTTGGCCTGGCAGGCCGTGAACGGCACGCACTCGCCGCCGCTACATTCCTGGCCATTGAGGCACTGGGCGCTGCTGCTGCAGCCGGTGTCGTTGCTATTGGCCGAGCCGTCGCTCTTGGTTGAGCAGCCCCAAGCCAGTGCCCAAAACCCGAGGGCCGACACCGCCGTCACCACCGCCTGAAATGCGCTCTTCATCTGCCAATCCAATCTGGAACTGTTTCCAGCTCCTACGCTTGAAGTAGCTTCAGGCAGCGCGCAGCGCAAGCGATTCCCGCGGCCAAAAGCCGCAGCTGGCAGAGGCAATCGCCTTGCCGAAAGCAATTTACTGGCACCGGTTCCAGCAAACCAAAACCTTTGAGCCAAGGCTGAAATGAAGCCGTGCCGATCACGACGCTGGAACGGCGCCCGCGACTCCCCCGCCGTCGCCCGACACCGCCGAGCCGCGAGGCGACGTTCAGGAACCCGGTGACGACCCGCCAGGGTGCTTGTCCGAAACTCGCTGAAGCCCACGTTTCGCGTGTATTTCTCGACCCAACCCGGGCGGCGTGTCCCAGCTGGGAAGCCGCTCGCCCCGCCTCTCCTTTCATGTTAACTGGCCGCCCATGCCTGAGATCCTCCACGTTCAAGCGCGCGAAATCCTCGACTCCCGCGGGAATCCAACGGTCGAAGCCGAGGTCCACACCGCCTCCGGTTTCGGTCGAGCAGCCGTGCCGAGCGGCGCCTCCACCGGCGAACACGAAGCCAACGAGCTCCGCGACAACGACAAGCAGCGTTACCTCGGCAAGGGCGTGCTCCAGGCCGTCGAGAACGTCAACGACAAGCTCGGCCCCGCCATCGTGGGCATGTCTGCCCTCGAGCAGCCGGAAATTGACCAGCTTCTGCTTGAGCTCGACGGCACGCCCAACAAGTCCAAGCTCGGAGCCAACTCGATCCTCGCCGTATCGCTCGCCGTCGCACGCGCCGCCGCCGACACCGTCGATTTGCCGCTCTGGCGTTACCTCGGTGGCATCCAGGCGCGCGTCTTGCCCACCCCGCTGATGAACATCATCAACGGCGGCGCCCACGCCGACAACGGCCTCGAAGTGCAGGAATTTATGATCGTGCCGCTCGGCTTCCCCAACTTCGCGGAGGCTTTGCGTGCCGGCACGGAGGTGTTCCACAACCTCAAGGGGATCCTGAAGAAGGAAGGCATGGTCACGGCCGTCGGCGACGAGGGCGGCTTCGCCCCCCGGCTAGGCTCGAACGAGGATGCGATCAAGCGCATCATGAGCGCCATCGAGGCCGCAGGCTACGAGCCGGGCAAGCAGATCGCGCTCGGTATGGATTGCGCGGCCAGCGAGTTCTACAAGGACGGCAAATACACCTGGGACAAGAAGCCGCACACCGCCGCGGAGCTGTGCGACGTGTACGCAGCGCTGGCCGAGAAATACCCAATTGTCACAATCGAAGACGGCTACGCCGAAGACGACTGGGACGGCTGGAAGCTGATGACCGAAAAGCTCGGCGGTAAGCTCCAGCTGGTCGGCGACGACCTGTTCGTCACCAATACCAAGCGCCTTCAGCAGGGCATCGACAAGAAGATCGCCAACTCGATTCTGATCAAGGTCAATCAGATCGGTACTCTGACCGAGACGCTCGACACGATTCGTTTGGCTGGCACGGCTGGCTATACTTCGGTCATCTCGCATCGCTCGGGCGAGACCGAAGATGCCTTCATCGCCGACCTGGCGGTAGCAACCAACGCCGGCCAGATCAAGACCGGCAGCCTCTCGCGCAGCGACCGCATCGCCAAGTACAACCAGCTACTGCGCATCGCGGACCAGCTGGGCGACGAACAGGTGTACAGCGGCCGGACCCCGTTCGCGCGTCGCTAGGCGGCGGCGGCCTCCGGCGCCAAGCCGAGAGCTCGCAGAATGACGCCCCGCCTTCCGCGGGGCGTTCTTCGTTTGTGGTCGACCAAAAGGACGTGCCGCCGCTAGGCCAAGTCAAACAGCAGAGCTTCGCTCGGCTCGCTCGCCAAGAGCGAGATTTCCTGAGGCTGTTCGAAGGCCGCGCCATCGCCGCTTTCCAACTTGTGCCCATTCACTTCGAGGCGACCGCGCGCAACCTGAAGCCAGCCGTGGCGACCTGGCTTTAAGCTAAAATCGGCGCTGGCGCCGGGCGCTAGGACAATCGCGTGCAAGTCGACATCTTGGCCAATGGATATCGAGCCGTCGCGGCCGTCCCTGGAACCCACCAGCCGAAACGCGCCGCTTCGCTCGGCCTCGCTGAAGTGCTGCTGCTGGTAGCTGGGCGCGACCCCGCGCCGTTCCGGCAGGATCCAGATCTGCAGAAAATGCGCGGGCTCGGTCTCCGAAGCGTTGAACTCGGAGTGCGTGACGCCCGTGCCAGCGGACATGCGCTGGAGGTCACCCGGGCGAATCAGCGAACCGGTGCCCAGGCTGTCCTTGTGCTGTAGGCTGCCGGAGAGCACGTACGAAATGATCTCCATGTCGCGATGCGGGTGCGCGCCAAAGCCCTTGCCTCCGGCGACCCGATCTTCGTTGATCACTCGCAGGGCACGGAAGCCCATGTGCTCGGGCGCGTGGTAGTCCGCGAAGGAGAAAGTATGGAAGGAACGCAGCCACCCGTGGTCGGCGTAACCGCGTTCAGCTGCACGACGAATCAGCATCCTTGGCTCCATCAATC
Source organism: Myxococcales bacterium (assembly GCA_031408355.1). GTDB lineage: Bacteria > Myxococcota_A > Polyangia > Polyangiales > Polyangiaceae > PMG-095. The sequence goes on along the minus strand of JANNWK010000528.1, from coordinate 8,981 downwards.
CGTTGAAAAAGTCGGCATGTCCGAGGGAAACGCACGATCGCTCAGCTCGCCCCAACCGAGCAGGCCATCCAGGATGGCGCAGCGCTCGGGCATGAGCTCGGGGTCACAGGTCTCTAGTTCGCGCTTCAGGAGCTGTACGGCGACTTGGTCTTGATCCTTGGGCCGCAGCGCCTGGGAGGCGAAAGCGCGGGCGTGCAGGATGGCGGGATCTTGGACCTCCTCGGCGTGGCAAAAAGCGCAATTTGTGAAGCGCTGGTCGAAAAGCGCCGTTTCGTAGGGCAGCTCAGGCGCCAGCTGCTCAAGGACGGGGAACGAGACCTCCGCCTTGAGCGAGCGGTGCCCCTCGCGCTGCTCGCCAAACTCGAGCAGATGCCTGCCTATACCCTCGGGGACAATCGAGAAGATATTGGGGTCGAGGAACACGAAAATACGCGGGCTGCGGGCGCCGGTGGCTGGCTGGGCGCTGAACACACTCAGCGTGCCGTGGACCTCCAGCGGCCGATCCAAGGACTCAAGGAAGCAGGGCAAGCTCAGCGGCTTCGGCAACGCGTTCAGCAACGTGACCGTTTCGTCGATGCTGCGTGGAGCGCTGGACACGCCTGCCGGGGCTCGACAGCCAGGCGTCGGCGGGCGCGCCCGGGGCTGCTCGCCGGGCGGAGAGCCGCAACCGACCGACCACGTCGCCCACAGGACGGCGGCGAGAATTCCCAGACCCGGCGAGTTCACGGCGCTTTTGGCGTGCCACGATCGGCCGGCGCCTGCAAAGGAATTGGACGTCGGGTCGCGTTAGACCGGGTCGGACTTGCCCGGCGTGGGCCCGGTCGCTATAGCTGCGCTCGTCATGGCCAAGAGCAAAGTCGCCGTCCTGAAAGTCAAGCCGCAGTCCATCCTCAAGGATATCGAGCGGCTGTGTGAGTTAGCCGGGATGAGCAGCGTGCTCGACAAGGGTGCCACCACCATCCTGAAGGACAACATCTCCTGGCACTACCCGTTCCCTGGGGCGAACACGACGCCTTGGCAACTGGAGGGCACGATCCTAGCGCTAAAGGGCGCCGGCTACCGAGACGTCACCTGCGTCCAGAACAAGACGGTCGTCACCAACGCCTTCAAGGGTGAAGACCTCAACCACTACGTCCCACTGTTCAAGAAGTACAACATCCCAGTGCTGTACAACTTCAAGGACGAGGACATGAAGTGGGTCGAGTACCGGCCCAAGGCGAAGCTCCACGTCCTGCAGAACATCTTCCCGGAGGGCATCACCATCCCGGACTACTTCTTCGGCAAGAACATCGTCCACCTGCCCACCGTGAAGTGTCACATCTACACCACCACGACAGGTGCGATGAAGAACGCTTTTGGTGGGCTGCTCAACACCAAGCGCCACTACACCCATAGCTGGATCCACCGCACGCTCGTGGATCTCCTGGCGATCCAGAAGGAGATTCACTCGGGGCTGTTCGCAATCATGGACGGCACCACCGCCGGCAACGGCCCTGGGCCGCGCACGATGTTTCCGGTCATCAAAGACTACATGCTGGCCAGCGACGACCAGGTGGCCATCGACGCTGTGGCGGCCAAAATGATGGGGTTCGACCCGTTGTCACTGGAGTACATCAGCGTCGCACACGCCGATGGCCTGGGCGTCGGCGACCCGCGCGACATTGAGATCGTCGGCGACGATATCTCGCAAGAAAGCTGGGGCTTCTCGGTGGGGGACAACGCCGCCAGCATGGTTGGCGACTTCATGTGGTTCGGGCCGATGAAGCGGATTCAGAAGCTCTTCTTCCACACCCCGCTGGTCAACCTGTTCATTGCCGGCAGCGAGGCGTACCACGACTACTATCGCTGGCCGCGCAAGGACTCCCAGGTCTTCGAAGACTGGAAGAAGGCAACCGAGTGGGGCCAACTGTTCGACGCCTACGGCAAGGGCGAGAGCGAAAAGATCACGGCGCCCATGCCGACGGTCAGCTACTAGTCGGACCGCTAACTAGGCCGACGCGCCCGCCGCGGCGGCCCGGAGCACGTCAGTAAAGCTCAGTATGCCGACCGGCAAGAGGCCGCGCAGTACCGGCATGCTGCGTACTCCGGACATGCGCATCAGCCGCAGACAATCGCTGATCAGAAAGTCTTCCTGGAGGCAAAGAGCTGGGGCCGTCATCGAGTCGCTGACGCGCAGCTGATCGAGCAAGTCGGGTTCGGACTCGCAGAGCACCTGGATGATGTCCTTCGAGGTGATGACGCCCACGCAGCGACCGCTTTCCATGGGAACGAGCAGACAGTGCAGGTGCTTCTCGCTCATCAGTCGGGCGGCGCTGCGCAGCGTAGCCTCGGCATCGATGAAGATTGGGTCGGGCGTCATCAGCTGCGCCGCTGTCAGTCGTTTCAGACTCATGCCGGGGTCCTTTCTGCACGCAACTGGGAGGTGTCGGGATCGTAGGTGTAGCGCGTCGCCCGCACGATTTGCTCGAGCATGAGCCGGGCCGGGCCTATTCTTAGTTCTACGCCTGGGTACGCGAGCCCTAGCTGAAGGAAGGCCGAGCGCTCCAGCAATTCCCGCGACTGCGCGCGCAGCGCGCGTAGCTTCAACTCGTCGCCGTCTAGCGCCGCGACCACACGCCCCATTTTGGCCCCCTTGCCTCTGCCGTCGCTGCGCCCGCGGCTGCGCTCCGCCATCCGCAGCAGCTTCTGGGCGGCCAAGGCGCGCTGCACCTCACTGGCGACAGGTGGGCTCTGCGGCTCACCGGCGCGGAGCAGAGTTGGATTCGCAGCCGCCGAGCCGGCTTCCGCCACAACCACGGAATGGGCTGCAGCCGCGCTACCTCCGCGCAACTTGCCGGTCACCACGATCTTGCTCGCCGACAGACGACAATTGACCGCTTGCTGCAAGAGCAGTGTCCCTCCCGCGCTCAGCGAAGCCGACTCGGCGGTCCGCACGGTCACGTCGCCGTCGGCCGAAACCAACGCCGAGTCCCCGCCTCGCACGCTCGCCTGAATCCGCACGGAGCCGCCCGCCTGCACGGTCCCTCCGCTCACCGAACCCAGGATCTCGACGTCCCCAGCGGCCGTAGCACGCAGCAGCCGTTCCACGTCCCCCTGCACCACCAAACTCCCCTGCGTCGTCAGGTGCCCGGAACGCAGATCCACGCAGCCTTTGTGCACATGCTGCTCGACCACGTCCAGGCTCTCGCCCGCCCGGTAGAGCACCACGCCGTCCCGTAAACTCAAAAGCTCCCCGCCCTCGCGTCGCTGCACCCCTGTGCCCAAGCCGAACGTCGCCTCTGCCCCGGGCTGCGCGGGCAAGCTCACGCCGTCGACGCGCGCACCTGCGACCCCCGGCTCTGCGAAATGCCACACGCCCAGGACCTCCCCGCACGTGGCTCCCTGGAGCAGCCCGCGCTCGAAGAAGTCCATGTGTCCCTCTGCATCGAGCGCGCCGGGCCCAATGCCCACCTGAAACCACGGCTCCAGAGAGCTGTCGGCGCCGGGGCAAGCGCGGATCCCGATCGCCACGCAAACCTCTGCGCAGGCAAAGCCGGGGTCAGCCAGCCCTCGCTCAAGCTCCGCCACGATGGGCTCCTGGAGCCCCACCACGACCCCAGCCAACGCCAGCTGTTCGGCCAGCTCGTCCGCTCCGCGAGCTCCCTCGTCGCCCGTTCCGGCGAACGCATCCACCTGCGGCTCTGGCGCCGGCGCTACGCTCACAAACGCAGCCATCCCGTCCTCTGCTATGCGAATCGCGATCCTGGAAGGGGACAAACCGATCCCGGAGTGTAGCAGACGCTCCGCCGACCGGGGACAAACCTCAGCGCGCTCGCGCCGAGAGGCCGATCAGTCGGAGCGGCTCGTCCGAGAGCGCAAACTCGATCTCGTCGCCCAGGCGGACCGCCAGCTTTCGATTCGGCCCATCCAGAAAGAGGCTCGAGTCGTCCATCTTGCTTGTGACCTGGACCCGCGCCTTCGCCTTCACGATCGCTCGGGCCAGCGCGTGCTTGCCGCCTGAAGGAGTGTACGGCTCTCGGACCACCAGCTGCAGCTGGCGCGAAGCCAGGGGCAACACCTTGCCACCCGCGGAGCGCTGCGCCGCCGTCGATCCGGCAGGCGGACCTATCCAAATGCCACTTGAGCGTTGCTCCTCGGTCACGCGCCCGATCCGGAGAATGTAGCGCGACGTGGCCGCGGGGGAGTCGTGGCAATACAGCGCCTCGTTCAGGACGCGCTTAGAACGCTGGCGCCCGTTGACCGAGACCGCCATGCGCGACAACTCGAGTTCACGGTGTTCACCCGCGAGCGCCAACGCGAGGTGACGGCGAAAATCCTGCCGCGTCGCCGCGCAGAAGAAACCCACGGAGTGCTTGGGAGCGCTATTGACGCCCAGGATCGGGACGCTGCCGACGTTGTGGGAGGCGGCCAGCAACGTTCCGTCTCCGCCCACGGCTATCACCAACTGCGCGTCCGAGGTGTCGAAGGCCGCATGAGCACGGCGAATGAGCAGCAGCTGAGCACCAGCGCGGGCAAGCTCGTTCTGCACCAGCTCGAGCGTGCGCTGATGCTCGGCGTGAGAAGCGAGCCAGCTCTTTACGGCCGGGTCGCGCTGCTTGACGAGCAGCCGGGCACGCGGGTCGCCCTCCTCTTCGATAAAACGTTGATAGGAGGTGCGCTTCGCTACGACGATCACTCTGGGTCCAGCCATCTTGCTCCCAACCGCTTCCCGCAGGCCTAGTCGTAAAGGCGCTCGCGCGCCATCACATCGGCGAAGCGGCGCAGGCCAATCTCTGTCTTGGCATCTTCGATGCTGCCGTCCATGCACCAAACGATGGCATCGCTCAGCGGCACGTCGATCACTTCACCAAAGCGCTCGAGCGGCGAACCATCGAGTTCCGGCGCGCGGCGCAGATTCGGATCCACAGCGACATGAAAGAAGAAGAGTCGCTCGGCGATGACGCCGGCGGCGGGGAACAAGCTCGGCCCGAGCGGCAAGAGCGCCTCGCGCTTCACTTCGAAGCCCAGCTCCTCCAAGAGTTCTCGCTGCGCCGTGCCCACGACGCCCTCCGGCGTCTGCTCGCCGGGCTCCACGAGACCTGCTGGCAGCTCCCAGAGCTGTCCGTGACAGCGTTCGTCGGCCAGGGGCGACCGTGCCAGATCGCGCATCGCCACCGGAGGTCGCACCGAGCTGCGCAGGTACACGTACGGCACGCCACGGGCGCCCCGGTAATGGGCGAGCATGACCGCCGCGTCTATGGCCCGCCGGTCCACCTCGTCGTACTCGAACGGCTCACTGGCGGAACCGTCCGGATAATGGGCCCGAAAGCGCCGGCGCAGCAGGCGCAAGAAGCCGCTTGCGCCCTTGGGCGAGAGGTCTTCCATGACCTCCAGTCGAACGTTTGGAAGCGGGGGCGGCCCCGGCGCCTTGAGTTTCATGGCCTGGCCCAGTATTGAGAGGCCGCACTCTCGCACGGAGCCCTCCCATGCCCGGCAGAAATCCTCGCTACCTGATCATCGGCTCAGCCCTCCTATTGAGTTGGAGTCCCCTGGCGCTGGCGGCTCCCGCCAAACCCGCCGCGGCGCAGGCCGCGCCCAAAGCCAAGTCGAAACTGGATCTGCCAGCGCTCCAGAAGGCGCTGGAGTCGGGCGACGAAGCCAGTCTCTTGGCAGCGATCGAGACCATCGCTCAGGCCGGGGACCCAGCTTCAGCGCCGCTGCTAGAAGCCCTGCTGACACGCGGCGCGAGCGCCAGCGTCCTCGGGCGAAGCATCGAAACGCTTGGCCTCCTGCGGCAGGCATCGTCCGGTGGCGCGCTCGTCCCCTACACGCAGCACCGCAATAGCGAGCTGCGCCGAGCTGCACTGCGCGCCTTGATCGCGACCAAGTCGCCCTTGGCGCCGGAGGCCCTGCGCCGAGCGCTTCGGGGCAACGACGCCGCGCTGCGTTCGATCGCCGCGCGAGGCCTCGGCGAGCTAGGCGTCAGAGCCGCCGTGCCAGAACTGTTCGCGGTCCTCCCGAAGGACGTGTCAGAAGCTGCCCAGGCAATTGGTCTCTTGTGCGTCGCCGACGAGTGCGACAAGTTCTTGGGGTTGCTGGGCAAGCTCCGATTCGAGGTCATGGAGTCCGGCTTGGTACCTGTCCTGCTGCGGCCTCAAGCCGAGGTCTCCGACGCCCTGAAGCTCAAGCTCGTCGAGCGCCTCAGGCGGATGGCGACCCAGCCCGCCAACCAACTCATCCAGACGGCGCTTGCGCGCTTCCCGGCGGATGGCAGCCCGACCGTCAAGGAGGGCCTGCAAAAAGCGCTCAAAGGCCACTCAGTGTCAGCGGAGGCAGAGTGATGCGAAAACTATTCGGAGCGGCCTGGCTGCTGCTCGCGGCCTGTGGCGGCGGCGCCGTGGGTCCGTCGGGCTCAGCCTTTTCAACCACCTGGCAAGCGGATCAGGGGAAATCCATCGCGGCGCTGGAAGAACGCCTGCGCGGCTTGCCCGCCCCCAAGAGCACCGCCATGGCTGTCGGAGTCACCGATAGCAGCGTAGTGGGCGTCTTGCTCCCCAGCGGCACTCGCTGGAGCCACGCTGGCTCCGCCGACACCCTGCCCGTCATTGCTGGCAACGTGGTGGTTGCGAGCTCCGCCGAGCAGCTGTACGCGCTCGACGCCTCCACGGGCAAGCAGCTTTGGAGCGTGCCCATCGAGGGTCGCAAGCTGCGCGGCGCCGGCGACGATGGCGAAATGACCGTCGCCGTGGTCGCGGGCGAGAACCCTGGCAAGAGTCGCTTCCTGGCGATCACTCGGACAGGCGAGGTGGTGCGCGAGCTAAATTCTAGCGTCGACTTGGGAGTGCCCGCCGCCAAGGCTGGCGTCGCTTTCATTCCATGGGGCGATCAGTACGTCTCGGCTGTGGATCTGAAGAGCGGCGACGAAGTCGCACGGCTGCTGCTCCGCGAAATCGTCACCCAAGCCCGCAATTTCGACGGCGATTTGTGGTTTGGGGAGAAGGGCCTGGTGCGCTTCGACGACAAGATCCGCCTGGCCACGACCAACCAAGCAACCCGCGTCGGTCTGCCCGAGCGACACCTGCCTGGCAAACCCGTCTGGCTCGGCAGCGGCAACCAGCTCTGGCCTGTCAGCACCTCGGCCCGCCTGAAGATCCGTCTGAACGCCACGCCGCTGGTCGAAGCGGGCGGCGCACACTTCGCCAACGGCAGCTACTTGGCGAGCTACTTTCGCGTGGTCCTTGGCCTTTCGGAGCAGGGCAGCAGCCTGCGCTTCGTGCACTCACTGCGCCAGGACGCCCTGGGCGGCGCAGTGGCCAAGCGCGGCTTCGCAATCTGCGACGCCAGCGGCAAAGTGACCCTGCTTTCCGAGACGGGAGGCGAAGTCGGCCTGCTGGATCTGGGCGCGCAACTCAAGGCTTGCGTCGTCGAAGCCAGCTCCGCTGTCTTCAGCGAGAGCAAACCGCAACCAACGCTCGCCGAGCAAATCGGGGTGGCGCTGTCGGAGCTCACACCCGAAATGGCCGTGGCCCAAAACCTGCTCGTTGGCGAGCTGACCAAGCTCGACGACCCGCTCGTCACCCGGATCCTCATCGACCTCACCAGCAGCGCCAAGATCCCGCCTGACCTGCGCCGGGCCGCTCGCAAGCTCATCGCGACGCGACGCACCGGCAAGCAGTACATGCTGGCGGCCTTGGAGCGCCACTACGACTACGTCTCGGACGTACTGTTGCCGCCGCCGCTGGGGCCACTTGCGGACGCTCTCTCAGCCATGAACGAAGTCGGAGCGGCTCCGCTACTGGCGCGCCACTTGAACGATCCTGCCAACGACATGAGCGACGTCGAGCACGCCGCTCTCGCCCTCGGCAAGCTCGCCACCGCCTCCGAGTACGAAGCGCTCCGGACATTTTTCGCGCTGTACCGAGCCACCGCCGACGAACCGTCGCTGGTGAACGCTGTGATATCCGTCGCCGGCGCGCTCTTGCGAACGGGCGGCGAGGCCGGTCGAAGCGTGATTGAGCGAGCCGCTCAGGATCCACTCACCCAAGGCGACGTGAAGCGTGGGCTTGCAGGCCTGCTCCAACCGGCCACGGCTCCGAAGGCCGCTGGACAAGCACGCTTGCTCACTGGCGTTGCGAAAATCGGCCTGGGCATCTAGGGTTCGACTCCGCTGGATGAGTTTTGAGCAGCTCCGCCATCGCCTGCTCGAAGGGCGACCTCTTGTAGTTGATTCCGACACAGGCGCGTCCTTCAGAGCCCGCGGCGTGCTGCTCGATTCGCCCGGCGCGCTCGGCCAACTGCTACGTGAACGCCCCTCCGAGGTGCTAGCCCACTACCGTGCGGAGATGGAGAGTCGGGTGGACGTGCTTTGCGCGCTCACGGCCGACACGACGCCGCGGGCGCTCGCCGAGGTTGGGATGCAGCATCGCGCGGCGCAGCTCACCAGCCGCGCCGTGGAGTTGGCGCTCGAAGCCAGCGAAGACAGCTTGAAGCCGGTCGCCGTCGCTGGGGTGCTGGGCTCGGACATGGTGAGCCCAGTCGCAGCCGATCGGCTGCACGAGGAGTTCGCCGAGCACGCGGCCCGGCTCGCCGCGGCGGGCTGCCAACTGCTGATCGCGCGCGGTCAAGGCTCGCGACTCGGCCTGATGGCGGCGGTGGTGGCCGCCTCCCGTACCGAGCTCCCCACCTGGGCGGTGATCGAGTGCGGGCCCACTGGAGATAGCTCCGTGGACGGGGATCCCGACGAGCTATTGGGCGCGCTGACGGAAGCCGGCGCCAGCTCGCTGCTCTTCGAGGTCCCGCACATCCAGCTGGGGCTGCGCCAGCTGGAGCGCTTCAGCAGGGCTTTCGAAGCTCACGGACTCTTCCCGGGCGTATTGCTCGCGGCCAGTGAGAGCAGCGTCCGCGGCTTCAACGACGCCGTCTCGCAGCCGGAGCACTGGGTCGAGCGGGCCTTGGATTTGAGCATTGGTGGCGCCCGCGTGATCGGCGGCGGCGCCGGCACG
>JANNWK010000527.1:0-5225 GCA_031408355.1 Myxococcales bacterium | reverse complement strand
GGCAGGTGCAGGTTGCTGACCAAGGTGGTCACGGAAGCGAGGTCGAGCTCCTTCAGGGCTAGGAAGCCGCTGGTATTGGCCGAAGTGGCGTCGCTCGGGGTCATTGGCAAGCTGCTCAGGTAGCCGGGCCCGGTCGCGCCGGGCTTGAGGTACTGGTCGCCGCTGCCGTCGGTGGCCGCCGCGATCCCAGCGAAGGTGGCGAGGTAGCGCAGCGGTGGCGACAGGGCTTGAGCCTGCGCGGCCTTCTCGCTCAGCATGACCTCAAGCAGCGGTAGGCCGACCACCACGCCGCCCGCACCGCCCAAGAACGCACGACGATTCAATTCCAAACGCTTCATGGCAGGGGCTCCTCGGTGACGCGGTGACGAAAAGCTGCGCTCGTGACGACGTCGAGCAGCAGGTTCGGAAAGTCGAACGCAGCCGTCGCAAACTTCTCAGTCATTGAGGCAACCGTCAGTTGGCTTTCGGGGCCGCTGCGGTGACCGGTCACGAACTGAAACAGGTTCTCCATGACGCACGGCTCAAGCCTCCCGGAGTCCACCAGCGCCCGTGACAGCCCCGCGGGCCCCGTGAAAACCGCGCCGAGATCCTGAAGTTCACCCTGGCCGTCGATCGGACAATCGGCGCGAAACTCGCTGCTGGCGCCCGGGCGAACGTCGAGCTCGTGCGTGCGAAACTTACCGAGCGCGTCATAGGCTTCGAGCCCACGGCCGATCGGATCGATCAAGAAGTGGCACGTGGCGCACGGGTTCTCGGCGTGCATTTGATAGCGGTCGGCCTTGCACTGATCGGGGCTGCCGGCGGGCGGCACGTCAGCGTTTACGGTCGGTGGCGGATCCGGGATCGGCTGGCAAAGCAGCCGCTCGCGCACGATGATGCCGCGCAAGGTGGGGCTCGTGTCGCCAAACTTGGCGCCGCTAGCCAGAAAGGCCGCTTGGCCCAGCAGCCCGCGCCGATTCGGATCGGTCTGCGCGGTCCAGCTCGGTGTGGCGGGCGGTGGCAGCCCATACAGGCCGGCCAGGTTCTGGTCGACGAAGGCTTGGTCTGCGCTGAACAGCTCTGTCCACGGTCGATGTTCTTGAAACAAGTAACGCTCGACCAACGCTCGGGTCTCGGCCTTGAAGGCAGTGTTTAACTCAGGTCCCGCGTCGACCGTATCGAACCCGAGCCACAGGGCGTGGAAGCGAGCGACGCGCTCGGCGACCAGCGGCTCGGCGAACAGGCCCGACACTACCTGGCGCACGCCGCCCGCCGTGTCGAGCGCCCCGGCGGCTGCCGCGTCGAGCAGCGACGCGCTTGGCGGGCCGCCGGTGAGCAGGTACGCGAGGCGCGCGGCCAGCTCATAGCTTGTGAGCTGCACCACTCGATCGTTGAGCGGCGTTCCCAGCTGGATGCGGTAGACGAACTCGAGATCCTGCAGCAGCACCTGCATCACCAGGCCGACGGCGCTGAAGAAGTCGCCTTCCTGCACGGCAAACGCTTGAAGGTTCAGCAGCTCGCTGACCTCGCTTGGCTCGAGCGGACGCCGGAGCGCCCTGCGTCCGAACGCTTCAATGAACGTCCGAAGGCACGCGCTGTCGCTCGGACCCGAAGGTTGGCAGGTGACGAGTCGCGCTTTGGCTGAGTCGGACGCGAGGGCAAGCTTGGTGGCCTCGTCCGCGATGCCAGCAATGGCCGACACCAGCGCCAGTGAGGCGACCTGTGTTTGGTATTGGTTGTCGAAGGGGACGAGGACGTCCTCAGGCAGGCGCTCCAGTGTCGAAAATCCATCTACACCGAGCAGGTCAACCAGCGTGCGCCGGTACTCGGCGCGCGACAGCCTCGTCACGCCGACCGGCCCGAACGCGGCGGGGTCGTCGAGCGTGCTCGTGCCGAGCGTCGCCGCAGCTCCACCCGTGGCCGCCGGCGGGTCGCCCGGGGGCGCGGTTCCGCCTGCACCCGGCGCGCTTTGCCGGGTGCACGCCAGCAGGAGCAGAGCAGTTCCCAGGGTGTGGACCCTCATTTTCGCCTCTCGGTCATGGCTCTGCTGAAGGTCGGGAGCGCGGAGCAAGCCACAAACAAAAGCGCCGAGCGGGGCGACGGCCGGCACAATGGGTATAAGGGAGGGGTGCTACGGGATGGCAGTCTGACCCGTGCTTGGACTCGACCTCTTCGGAGGGCGCTGCTGCGGCTGGTCCTGCTGCTGGCGGCTTGGGGCCGGCACGCGTCAGCCGAAGTGCTGGGGCCAGCAGGCGTCTCGCTGGAATGGAGCACGGCGGAAGCTGGACCGTGCCCCGACCGCAGCTACGTGCTCCGTGAGCTCAACCGCTACCTCAGTCGCTCGACCGCGCCTACCGAGCTCCGCGCCACCGGGCAGGTGACGGCGCAGCCGGGCGGTCGCTACCGGCTCGTGCTCACGACGCGCCTGAACGATACGCACGGCGAGCGGGTCTTCGAAGACGCGTCGTGCGCCGCCGTCACGGACGCGGTGGTGGTGGTCTTGGCCTGGATGGTGGACCCGGAAGTCATGTTGGGCAGCTCGTCGCAAGCCCCCGAGCCTCCGCCTCGAGCGCGACCCCCGGCGCCGAAGCTTGCACCGAAACCCGAACGCGAACTCGCGGTGGTCGTGGGGCTGGGAGCCCAAGTGGACACAGGCTCGCTGCCCAGCGCGGGCTTTGGCGCGGAGCTTCGTGCGGGAGCGTGGCTTCGGCGCGTGCAGCTGGCCGCGTTTGCTGGCGGCTTTCTGCGCCAAGACGCGACCATCGCCGAACGCGTGAGCGACGGGACGCCGCTTGGCGGACAGTTTGCGCTACTCGCCTTGGGCGTCGAGGCCTGCCCCAGCCTCGACGTGCCTGGCGCGCTGAGGCTCATGGCCTGCGCAGGGCCCGAGCTCGACTGGCTGCGCGCCACAGGCCTGGGAGTGACGACGCCCACCCGGGCCGAGAAGGCCTGGGCCGCGCTACGACTCGGCGGCTCTGCCGCGCTCGCGCTCAGTCAGGAAGTTTCGCTCGTGCTCGGCGTGAGGGCCATCATTCCCAGCCGAAGGGAGTACTTCGCCCTGCACAACGTGGGCGTCGTCCACCGCGCGAGCCCGGTTTCGCTCCGCGGCAGCCTTGCCGTGGAGCTAGCGTTTTAGGGCGCCGTGCTGGCGTTCATTTGTAAGCGGAGTCGTGGTCTAGGTGCAGCGAAATGAAGCGCATGAACTCGCCTTCACGGAAGGCGAGGCCTCGGATCTTTTGGCTGAGACGAACGCTGTAGACGGCAGATTTCCCGTCCGGCGCCCTCAAATGCGAGATCGCTTCCCAGCGGAGCCCCTTCGAGGCGTACACGTTGGACCAATCCAACTTGCGGATCTGAGCGAGGCTGCCCGTGACCTGGGCCAAGTCAGCGCCCTCCAGTTGCAAGAAGACTTCCAGAAACTCGGGGGAGTTCAGATCGAGTCGAACGTGCTGTTGCGGTTTCTTCGCCACGCGGTTTCAGCGAGGCTTGCGGCGCTTTGCCTTGGCGACGAGGTTGGGTACGTCCGTTTCCTTTGCGGGAGTTTTGGCGGCCCAGGCGAGACCACGTTCGATGCGCGATTTGTGGGGTTCGCTGAGGGTCCACAGCTGGCTCTCCGGCACGTCGACTACGGGCGTCAGCAGCAGCTGGCCTCCTTCCAACTGTTCCAAGCGCAACAGCTTCCCGGCAAGCTCTCGCCCGACGCTGATCTGCCCACTCTGTCCCACGCGCTTGAGCTCTGGGTGCATGATCGCATGATAGCATGATGCCGAGACCTGCTGGGCGCCACCGTTTGGCCCGGGCGGGCAGCCCCCTCCGGCTCAGCCCATGCAGAGCGGCAACCGCTTGAATTTGCTGGGGCTGGAGATTTCCTTGTGGGTTGGGGCGGGGAGCGTACCTTCTCTGAGGCATGGCGACTTGGCCCGAGTCCGCTCTCGCGGAGGCCCGCGAGATCCAGCCCGGCGTTTCGCTCGTGCCGGCGCCCGGCCAGACGCTCGAGGGCCTCTACGACGAGTATTCCAACTTCGTGTTTCGTTCGCTGCGCGCGCTGGGTGTTCCCAATGCCCAGGCGGATGACGCGCTGCAAGAGGTGTTCATCGTCGCGCAGCGCCACCTCCCCGGATTTCAGGGACAGTTCTTCAAGGCCTGGCTGTTTCGGCTGGCAAGCTCGGTGGCGAGCAATGCGCGCCGGACGGCGAAGCGCGCGGGTCTCCGCTCTTCCGATGTCGATCCCGATCAACTCTCTGGCGGTGCGAACGAGCCGTTCGAGCGCGCAGCGCAAGCCGAGCGCCTGCGCATCCTGGATCGGCTACTGGCTGGGCTCGACCAAGAAAAACGCGAAGTGTTCGTGCTGGCCGAGCTCGAGCAGCTCTCCCAGGTCGAGATAGCCGAAGCGCTCGGCGTTCACGTCAATACTGTGGCCTACCGGCTGAAGAAGGCCAAAGCCGAGCTTGAGCTTGCGCTGAGGAAGTTCAAGCTGGAACGGCGACCCCACTTGATCCCGGAGGCTCCATGAGCGACCAAGATTTCTCCCTCGACGACCTCGTCAAGGCTCATCGACGGGGTGTTGGGCTCGAGCCCGCCCGCAGCAGCCTCAATCGCAGCGCGCTCCTGGCTCGCGTCGCCGGCGCGGCCACCGCCGGCGTCGTGGGGAGCGCAACCAGCGCCGCCGCCGCAACCGGCACGTTTGCCGGCGGCGCACTACTCAAGCTGGTGCTGGCGGCGACACTGCTCGGAGCGGCGAGCGGGGGCTACCTCCTGCTCCAGCCCTCCGCATCGAGCCCGCTTCCACCCTCGCAGCCTGCGTCGTCGCCCACTTCACCTGCCGCGGTGCTGGCCGGCCCGGCGCCAGCTAGCGAGCCCGCTGTTCCCGTTACCCAGGAGCCGCTGGCGGCCGAGCCATCTCGGAAGCTCGCGACGCCCCTCCAGTCCTCCGCCCCGAAGCCCGAGAGCTCACCCGTGAAAGGCCCCGAACCGTCGCTCTCCGACGACGTTCGCCTGATGCAGCAGGTCGGTCAGGCGCTCAAGGGCGGCAACGCAGCCCAGGCGCTCGAGCTCCTGAACCAGGCTCCTAGCCAAGACAGCAGCGGGATGCGCGAAGAGAAGGCGGCAGCCCGCGTCGTCACGTTGTGCCAGCTCGGTCGCGTCGCGGACGCCCGCGCCGAAGCCGCGCTCTTTCAGAAGAAGTATCCGCGCTCCCCGCTCGCGACCCGCGTGCAGTCGAGCTGCGCCAAGCCGGGCGCGGTGAA
>JANNWK010000526.1:0-1905 GCA_031408355.1 Myxococcales bacterium | reverse complement strand
GTTGAAGCCGACTCCGACGTCTCGATTCTTGCATCCTGCGTTCCGGCTCACCAGGTTGCGACCTCGATGAGTGCCGCCGGAGTAGCGGAAAGCGTGCGGGCGGTCACGGAAATTCCGTTGGCAATCCGGCTCGAACTCGGGGGATGCCGCGCGTTCCACCCCCGCGACTTCAGCCGCCATGTCGACGTCTGGCGTGGGCGCGTCCTCGGCCAGCACGCAGCCGTGACCCGGCAGCTCCACCCTGCCCTGGCGGCAGCGAGGCTCGCCCGGCAGTGCGCAACGCACGCCGTTCCAGAGCCTGGGCGCTTCGCACGCCCGCTCAAGCACTCCAGCACGGCAGCGCCCGGACGACTCATCCCTGCCGAACGGGCACAGCGCAGTAGGCAACGAAGCGGCGCAGCGAAAGCCCAAATGGGAGCCCGAGAACCCGGGCGCTTCTCGATTTCGGAGCCGCGTGTGGAGCCACTTTTCGAAGCGGCGCGACCAGCTTCCTCCGCGATAGACTCGAGAAAATCCGCTCGGGGGCGGCCAGGGATAGGGGCCATAGTAGTCCTCTACCCACTCCCAGACATTGCCGGTGAGGTCGTAAACGCCGAAGGCGCCCGGCGCGAACGACTGCACGGCGCAGCTGTGGGGGCTCTTCCAACAGGTCCGTCCGTCCGGCGCTGCGTTGCCCCACGGGTAGTCGCGGTATTCCTGCCCGCCGCGCGCCGCGAACTCCCACTCCGCTTCGGAGGGCAAGCGCAGGCCCGCCGCCGTGCAGTAGCGCTCGGCTTGGGTCCAGGTCACGCAGTTGATCGGGTGGTCGCTTCGCTCCGCTCGCTTGAAGTTGCAATGAAACTGCTTGTCGACGGGCGCGCTGCAGGCGCCGCGCTCAACGCACGCTCGGTAGGCGCTCACCCGCACCTCGGTCAGATCGAGGCAGTACGGGGCGAGCTGGCTCAGAAACCGCGGGCTCTCGTCCTCCGCGAAGTGTTCCTTCGGGTCTGAGCCGACCCAGAACTTCCCGCCCGGAATGGCCGCCATGCCAGCAGCGCACTGGGCGGGCGGGCGAGTTTCGGTCGCGGCGGAGCCGGCCGAGCCGCTCGGCGGCGCGATTTCCTGCGTGTGACGGGACAGGCTGGCGGAGGCGGGCGCCGCCGAGACCGAGGATTTTTCACGCGATTGGCAAGCCATCGCCACGAAGAGGAGCACCAGCTTCGCGAGAGCCGGGCGGTGCGGCTGCAGATTGGCGGACAACACGAAACAGCCCCGGCTATAGCATTGGCCATGGACCGCCGCGCGCTCTTGCTCAGCAGCACCGCGCTGGCTATCTCGGCGGGCGCCGGGGGCGTGGCTAGCGCCGGCCTGGCCGGATGCACGGAGGGCTCAGCGCCGGCTGGGCGCGTGCTGGTGCCGCTCTGGTTTACCTATGGCGGCAGGAATCGCACGACGCTGTTGGCGCTCGTGGACCGCTTCAACCACGCCCAAACCGACGTGTGGGTGAAGGCTATCTTCCAGGGCGACTACTTTGAGGGGCTCGCCAAGTTACGCACCGCGCTCGCCGCCGGGGTCGCGCCGCCCATCAGCCATGTCGTGGGCGAGGTGGTGCCTTACCTGGCGCAGGCGGGCGTGCTCGAAGCGCTCGACGACTATCCGGGCGCTCGCGCCCTGCCGATTTTGCCCATGCTCAGCCAGGCGAGCGCGTTCACGCACGGCGCCGAGCAGCCGCTGGTCGCCGTGCCGTTCAACCGCTCCACGCCCATCGCCTACTTGAATCGCCGGCTGTTCGAAGCGCAAGGGCTGACGGCGCCCCAAACCTGGGCCGAGCTGCGTGAGGTCGCTCAAAAGCTCACGCTGACCGAGCCACGCCGCCGGGAGGCCGCCCCGCCACCGGATGACGCCGAGGAAGATGCCCGCGACGAA
>JANNWK010000525.1:0-4358 GCA_031408355.1 Myxococcales bacterium | reverse complement strand
GATGGGACCAGAAAAGTCATTGAAAGGCGGGTTCATGGCGCTACCAGTGGAACGTCGCACCGGCATTGAGGTAGTTCATGCTGAGCTCGTCCGCTTTGATGACGCCCGGATCGAGGTCGATGATTTGCCCGCCGCTCGGGTAGGTCGCGACCGTGCCGTCGGGGTTTAGGCGGTAGTGCGAGTTTCGCGCTCCGTGCCATTTCATCATGAAGCGGAAGTAGTCGAGTCCGACCACGAGGCTCTCGCTGATATGGTAGAAAACACCGGCAGAAATACCGGTCTGGCTCTTCGCGGCGCTGAAGCGAGCGGGTTCGCACAACAGCTCGTTGCAGGTGTCGCGGTCCGAGGCGAGCTGGTCGACCACGGCCGTGCCGGCACCTAGGGACAGCTGCAGCGGGCCGAACACCAGCGCGCTTTGCCCGTAGAACCCCGTAAACGTGCGGAGCTCGCGCGTCACGAGGTTGAACATCGACGGATCGTTCTGGAGCGCGGTGAAGAAACCGAGACCGCGACCGTGGAAGGCCGAAGCGCCGAAGCGCACGGGACCGTATTCGACGCGACCGCCGCCCGCGACGCCCCAAATCGAAGTCTCGCGCTTGGGGATCTTTTGTAGCTCTTGCTCCGAGATGTTCGCGCCGAGCTTGAGCTGCTGCCAGATACCCTCGACGGCCAGCTTCGCGAAGCCACTCGTGCCGAACTTAATTTCCCAGCTGAGCTGCCCCTCGGGCCGAGGCAGACCTGCGCGATCCCACCCGCCAAGGATGCGGACTGGATCGTAGAGGCCAACCTGAAGCTTGATGCCGGCAAGGCTCGGTGTTGCATAGGCAAACCCAGAACCGAAGCCCGCGCCGATCACGCCGGTGCCGACGTGACCGCAGGCCGGATTGCCGCCCACATCCATGCACGGCAAACCGAGCCCGTAGTTGTGCCCGTAGTTGAAGTCGGTCTCGGTCGAAATGCCGCCGAATAGCCCGAGATTACGACCGGCCACGAACCCACCCCAGGGACCGTCGATGCTCAAGAAGCCCTGACGGACGTCGGATTTGAGGACGCCGACCTTGTAGCGGGCAGCCGCTTCGACCACGCCCCACAGCCCGATGTAGGCCTTCAGCGTCGTCGTCTCGGAGAGCTTCCGCTTCAGCCCGAAGCCGAAGACGTTGCCGAGAAAGCCGCTCCTCGTGCGCATGGAGAGGAGCTTGCCGTCGACGCTCTCCAACGTGGGTGCCTTCACGGTCCAGCCCGCGTCGGAACCGTACACAGCGTACGTGGGGCGTGCATCGGTCTGCATGCCGCCAATATCGATCTTCGGCGGACTTACCGCCGTCGGGAAGCCGTCACCCATGCCGACACTGACGAAGGCGTTGATGCGCCCATCAGCGTAGAAGGTCCAGCCGTCTTTCTCGACGAGCGTGACCTCCGCGCTCGCGCTCTTCGAGACGAGCAGGCACGCCAATAGTGACAGCGTGAAGCCGGCCGCGATCGTTCTCGAACTGCAAGCGATTCTCACGCGGTCACCTCAGGAGCTCGACCGACGAAGGTCGGTCGGGGACGAGCCGAGTTTTCGACAGGCATCTAGAGACTCGAGTTAGGAAGTAGAAATTCCAACGAATATCGTGCTTTTCGGCGGTCGGCATGGCCCGCTCGCCCTACACACCCGTGGCGATGGTCGTCATGACCACGGGTATGCGGCGCAACGTCGAGCGAGCCCGGGCAGACCTCGCGGACTACGGCTTGAGCGTCGTTTTGACGACGGTCAAGCCGATGAACTGGCCGTTGTACGGCTGCGAACCGATGTCCGCCGCAGTCAGCGGATCCAAGTTGGCGACCGTGACGGTGTTACCACCAGTGCAGTTGCTGCCATCGTCCGGCTCCGCGCAGTTCCTGATTGCGCTGTTGTTCGGATCTGCCGACACCAGACACACGGTCGAGCCGCCCTCGACTTCCATGTCGAACTCGTAGTCCATCGGGAACGTCGAGTGCCGCACGCGGGTGTCGTTGCTGGTCCGAACCTGGTTCAAGTAGTAGTGCTGCTTCGGGCTGTCGGTGCGAATGAAGTAGATGTTGTACCCGTTACCCGAGTTATCTGCCAAACCGCCCGTGTACAGGCCGTTCGAAGGCAGCGTAGCCGCGTCGTTCGCGTCCACTCCACCGCTGTAAGTCTTCGCCTCAACTTGGCCCTGCATGCGAATACGGACGATGTACCGCTTCCCAGGCGTGCCACCGAGCGTGATCTGCTCGTTGTGAGAGTGCGTTCCCGAGTACGAGGCCGCGAAGCCACCGGGGTCCTTACACGGAGTTGCGGCGGCAGCCTTCGGCGTGCACACGCGACCAGCGGGGGAGCCGTTGCAGGGCATGAGAATCGTGTGACCGGTGAGTGGAGTACCGACCGTGGCGGAATCGTCTGCGGGGGGCGTGCCGCCCGTGCCGCCCGTGCCGCCCGTCGTTGCTACGCCGCCCGTGCCGGCAGTCGTCGTGCCGGAGCCGCCCGAGCCACCGGTTGGGTTCACGACGCCCGTGCCAGCAGTTGTGCCCGTGCCGCTGGTGCTCACGGGGGCGCCGCCCGTCGTCCCCGTGCCACCAGTCGAGTTAATCGGGGGCGTAAGATCCTCGGTACCGCAGGCGCCCGAGGCGATCGGCAACAGGAGGGCGCAGCTCATGGCAGCAATGGTAAGCGAGGTGGGGCGCGCGGCTTTCATGGGGCAGTTCCTCCTGAGGGGGTCCGTTAACTACTGAGGCAAGTCCCGCCTGGGCTCGCGACCAGGGCGGGCTCGGCGTCATTTGCAGAGCTAGGTGACGTCCCCCCGCTGGGGACGCTCAGAAAAATTAATGTTGTTAAGATATTGATCGGACGAAAACCGTTGGTTCGGTCACGCTTCCGCGGAATCCTTGACCACAGCAGAGGATGCCCCTCCGGTCGCTAGTCACGCCGGTGCCGCCACTGGCGACGACACCGGTACCGCCACTGGCAGGGCGGTGACGGAAGACAGACCAATTTGGGCGCAAGGTACCGGTTTCATACGAGTCCTCCTGGATTCGACCCGCTCGCGACGGGTCCGCTTGGCGCAACAGCGGCCGGGCGCGGCGTGATGGCAGCTAGGTGACGCTCGCCTCCGCACTCGAATCATAAAAGTTAACGTTGTTAAGAAATTGCTCACTGAGCCCGCGTTGTCGTGGGCGATCTGACGCCGCAGCGGGTCGGACAGCGCGCCAAACCATGGTATGTCGCTCGCTCTGGCGACGAGAGAGAGCAGCGCCGTCTCGCGTGGCGCTTCGGGCAAGAGGGAACATGCTCCGCATCGAAACTTCGAATCTTGCGAGTGCTCGCCCTGGGCAGCGCTCGCGCCGCCTGTACCCCACAGTAGGGAGCGTCGAGCGGCGTTCCACGCCGTGGCCACCCGCCGCCGACCCGCCCACGTTGCCGCGCACGCTGCCTCCGCCCCCGGCGGTGCGGGACGGCGACCGCGTCGCTGCGAGCTCGGAGCACGACCAGGACGATACGGAGCTCACGCTTCGGCAAGAACTACTTCCGCCTGCGCTTATCCCGGGGCTCCGACCGGACAGCGTGAGCGCCCCAGCCTCTGGTCACTGGAGCGTGCAGCTCGAGCTTGAGGTCGAGCAACTCGCGCGCCTCTACAGTCACGGCTTGGCGCAGAGCGCGCTGGTGCGGAGGCAAGGCATGCTCGATTGGCAGCCCCTGCTGCGAACGCCGGAGCTGCAGGCCTTGCTCCGGCGCACGCGTGTCCTTGCCGACCCGGCACGCCCCGATCTCGGCGTTACTTCGGCTGGAGGTTCAATCCCCGACTGGGAAGACACGCCCGTGTTCCCAAGCCTCGCGCGGCAGCCATCGGCTCGACCGGAACCGTCGAGGCATGCCCGCCCAGCGCCCGCAGCCCAGCCTGCTCCCAGCCTCGCGCCAAGCGCGAGCGACGTGGCGCCGCGCCGCCACGCGCGACATGCGTTCGAGCTGCTGGCCGTCGCCGCCCTCGCGGCTGCACTCACTTGGTTCGCCCGACCCATGGCCTGGCCGGCACCGATAGCCACCGGGAGCCAGACCGCCGCGCCCGGGCTGGCTCCGCGCCCCAAGGCCGCCGAGCAAGAGGCGCCACCCCCGCTTCCCTCGCCCGCTCCTGCCGCCAGTGTTCCAGCTACCGCAGTGCAGGCGTTGGCCGCGCCCACAACTCCTCCGCCAAAGCCCGCGTTGCCACTCCGCGCCGTGGGCGCCGAGAGCGCCACCCCCGCCCCGGCTGCCGGAGACCGCAGCCTCGGTCTCGGCCCCAGCCGCAGCGAGCTCGTCGCGGCGTTGGGTCAGGTCGCCCGCGCCGCGCGCAGCTGTGGAGAGCGCATGGGTCCGGTGCGCG